>CAURUA010000041.1:0-17344 GCA_963528045.1 uncultured Campylobacter sp.
ACAGCGGGCGAGCTTTGCGGAGAGCTTCGGTGGCGAAATCGCGCTAAAGCACTTTGCAAGCGTGCGAGAGGCGAAATTTAAAGATGCGATCTTTGTGGCAAACGAGCTTTTCGACGCCTTTAAATGCGAGGCGGTGGACGGCGAAAATATGCTTTTTATCGAAAGCGGTGCGGCAAAATTTGCCCCCATAAAAGAAGGCGAAATTTTGACCCTCGCGCGCAGATTCGGCATCTCGCGCGGCGAAATCCCTGTCGAATACTTTCGCTTCGCCCGCGAAATTTGCGCCAGCGCGCAGCGGTTTTATTTCATCGCCTTTGATTACGGACAGATGGGCGCTAGCGGCGATTTCAGCCTGCGGATCTACCGAAATCACGAAGTTTTTAGCTTCTTTGAGGTGCAAAACTTAAGCGATTTTTACGGCAAGAGCGATCTTACCTACGACGTAAATTTTAAAATTTTACGCGCGGCATTTGAGGACACGGGCGCCGTGACGGCGGATTTTAAAAGACAGATCGCAGCTTTGATAGACTTCGGCGCGATCCAGCTTTTAGAGCTTTTTATGCAAAAAAGCGGTGAGAAGGGCTACCTAAACGCGCTTTTGCAGTTCAATCACCTGCGCGCTGAGTTTGGCGAAAAGTTTAAGATGATAAAATTTAAAAAGGGGCTTTGATGAAAGCTTTTATCGATTGCGACTGCGAAATTTTACAAAAGACGCTGGAGCTGTTTTTGAAAGACCATGCCGCAAGTGCGCAGGATTGCGACTTTGTGATAAGCGACGAGCCGCAAAGCTCGGCAAAACCGCTATTTTTGATCGGCCAAGATGGAGATTTGGCGCTGCCGTTTTCAAAGAATACTCTGCTATCCAGGCTAGAGGATTTTCAAGGCTCGCTAAAGCAGGATTTTAGCGGATACGATGCGGCGGAAGAGAAAATTTGCGCACTATTTGATGAGTTTAAGGCAAAAATCATCGAAATTTTAAGAAGGCAAAATGGCTAAATTTTCCAAACCTGACGGCGCGCTCTTTACGCAAATTTCAAGCGGCATTTATAGGGGCAAAAAGCTCGCTCTGCCCGCACTTTCGAGCACGCGCAGCACGAAAAGCATCGTAAAGGGCTCGTTTTTCGATACGTGGCGGGCGGAGTTGCGCGGCGCGGCATTTATCGAGTGCTTCGGCGGCAGCGGTGCGATGGCACTTGAGGCGCTAAGCAACGGCGCAAAAAACGTTTATGCGATCGAAAAGGACGCTGCCGCGCATAAGATAATGCGGAAAAATTTCGAGCTTTTCGGATTCGGCGCAAATGCGATTTTGGGCGATTGCTTCGAGCGACTACCCGAAATTTTGCACGAACTGCAAGCGGGCACGAACGGATGCTCGGGCGCGAATTCGCTAAATTTAAGCGGCAAAAATTTCAAAAACCATGCCGACGACGCCGCCTACTGCGAAAATTTAGATGGCGAAAAAGACGGCTGCCGCAAAAGCTTTAGCGGCGTAGAGCAGGGCGAGGACAGATACCGCGCCGCGCAAAGCGTAGAAGCGGAAGGCGGCACGCAAAGCGGCGTGAAAGATTTGGCTAAATGCGGCACGCAAAGCAGTGTGTCTGACAGCACGCAAAATGGCGAGCAGAGCGGCGCAAATGGCGATTACGCAGGCGAGGGCTTTGGCGATTGTGTCCAGATTGTCGATTATACGGACACTTCTAGTATAAAATACTGCGTAAATTCGCTAGCCACGGATGCCATGAGCTTTAGCGAAAAGTTTGACACTGGTTTCGTTTCGCAATACGATGCAAGCGGCACCGAGACAGCTAATCGCAACTTAAATTTAAGCTCAAAATGCGGCGAAAGTTCTAATTTTGACGCAAATCGCGGTACGGGCTTAGGCGCGAGCTGCGAAGAGAAAGAAATCTTAAATTTAGGCGAGAATTTTAGCACTAGTTGCGGAGAAAGTTTATATTCAAGCGCAAATTTCGTCTATGATTCAAGAAAAAATTCTACTGCGAATTCCATAGAAAATTCCGTCTTCGATCCTGCGCGCAGAGTGTTTGTCTATCTGGACCCGCCGTTTGCGATCAGACAGGGCTTTGGCGGGATTTATGAGCGGATGCTGGCGCTGATAGCGCGCCTAGGCTCCGCGCAGTTCGAGCTGCTAATTGCGATCGAGCATATGAGCGAGCTTGGGTTGCCGCTTAAAATCGGCGATTTCGTGCTGCTTAAATCGCGTAAATTCGGCGCTACGACGATGAGCTACTACGCAAAATGAAAAATTTAAAGCAAATTTTAGATTATTACGCCGATTTGAAAAATTGCGACGCGGATCTTTTCGGCGCGCCCGATCCGCTGCAGGTCGCAAAGCAACATCGAAACGACGTCGTAGCGCTCATCTGCGCGCTGTTTGCTTACGGTAACGCGGCTCAAATTTTAAAATTTCTCCACTCGCTTGATTTTTCGCTTTTAGATGGGAGCGATGAGCGCATGAGAGCGGAGCTTGCGGGCAAAAAATATAGATTTCAAAGCTCGCGCGACGTCGCTGAAATTTTTATAACTTTAAAGCGGCTTAAAAATAGTCTTAGCATCGAGGAGAGCGTGCTTCGCGGCATGCAAAAAAGCGGACGGATCGAGGATGGGATAAATTTTTTAATCGGCGAGATTTACAGATTAAATCCCTACCGTAGCCCTGGGTATGAGTTTTTTTTCGGGCGCGGTTTCGCGCAAAAGCCCACGTCGCCGTACAAGCGCTACAATCTCTTCCTGCGCTGGGCGGTGCGCGACAGCGACATCGATCTGGGGCTGTACAGAAAGATCGAAAAATCGCGCCTCCTCATCCCGCTCGATACCCATACGCATAAAGTTTCGCTTAAGCTTGGGCTGATCGATCGCAAGAGTTACGATTTTGAGGCGGTTTTGCAGCTTACGCAAAGCTTAAGGCGCTTCGATCCGAGCGATCCCATCAAATACGACTTCGCGCTGTATCGCCTCGGGCAGAGCGGCGAGATAGATAAAATTTTACCCGAACTAAGCGCGAGTTTAGGTAAAACTGCGAAGTAAGTCGGCGAAATTTTATCTGGTACGAGCGGGGCGATGAAATTTTATGAAGTTTTAGTGCGGCTGTGCGGCGGAATTTTGCGCTGTTTTGCCGCATAAGTAGGGCTGGCTTTATGGATTTTGCCGCGCGCCTTAAGTATAGCGCGTCGAAATTTCATAAAATTTTAGCAAAAGATCGCTTTATAAAATTCTGCAAATTTCACGGATAGCTGCGCGAAATTTATAGGGCTATTTTATGAAATTCAAGTAAAATTTCGCCGCTTTGCATTGCTAAAATTTTATAGAATTTTGCAGCTTGTGCGTGACGCGATAAAATGCATGGAGCTAAAACGGCAATCGCGCGGTAAATTTCATAAAATTTAAGCAGGAGCCGTGCGGCAAAATCCGATATAATTCCGTGGAATTTTATAAAATTGCATGGAATTCTAGCAGGCGCTCGTATGCACTTTGCGGTGCATGAGCGGTTTGCGATCGTAATTGCGAGAATTCTGACAGGCGTTCATAGCACGTGCCTGCGTGATTTGAAAAAAAAAGGACAAAAATGGAGCTTGAGCTTTGGCAGTTTGCGGTGCTTTTTGCAGCGGCGTTTTTCGGCGGATTTATCGACTCGATCGCGGGCGGAGGCGGGTTGATTTCGCTGCCTGCGCTGCTTGCCGTGGGCGTTCCGCCGCATGTAGCGATCGCTACAAATAGATTTCAAGGCAGTTTCGGAAGCTTCACCGCCGCTTTAAATTTCATCCGCAAGGGTTACGTCGATGCGGCGGAGATCTTGCGCGGCGTAGTTTTTACGTTTATCGGCGGACTCGTAGGCGCTTATGTCCTGCTTCTAATTGATGCGAAATTCCTAAATTACCTCATTCCGATCCTGCTACTGGCACTTTTCTTTTATATGATTTTTTCGCCAAACCTAGGCGAAGTGCCCGCAAAACCCAAGATGTCAAAAAATAGCTTTTACGCGATTTTTGGGCTTGTTTTGGGCTTTTACGACGGATTTTTCGGTCCGGGCACAGGCTCGTTTTGGACGTTTGCGCTCGTAGGAATTTTAGGGCTTTATATGAAAAAGGCAGTCGCGCACACGAAGGTTTTAAATTTCACCTCAAACATCGTCTCTTTGGGCGTTTTTATCATCGGCGGTCAAATTTTATGGCTCGTCGGAGCGGTGATGGCGATCGGGCAGATCGCGGGCAGCTTTGCAGGCTCAAGCTTAGTGATGCGATGCGACGTAAAATTTGTGCGCAAGATGCTTCTATTCGTCGTTGCCGCGACGATTTTAAAGCTACTTTACGGACTGATCGCAAGCTGAATACAGGACTGATTGGGGCTGATCGCAAGTTAATTACAGACTGGTTGAAGACCGATCGCAGACTAATGTCAAGCTAAAATCATAGAATTTTATACAGGATTTCGTATAAAATTTCACGTAAAATTTTATGAGCTCTCGCCGATATGCTACGGCAGCGCCACCTTACCGCCGCGGCAGTGTTGATTTTGCTGCTGCGGCGTCGATTTTGCCGCAGTATCGCACCAAATTTACTGCTACACTGCAAATTTAATTGTAGTGTCGATTTTATCGTAGCTTCCGTATCTATTGTGCTGCGACGGAGCCTAGCTTGTTGCTGGAATAACGCGCGAATATTGTCGTAACGTCGCACCGAACTTGCCGCAGTAGCGCAGATCTTGCTGTAGGGTCGCGCCAGTCTCGCTTTGATGGCACTAATTTCCCGCTGCTGCGATATTGATTCTGTTGCCGTTACGTCGGATGCCTTGCTTGTCATGAGGTCTTTGATTTTATTATTTTGGTGGCGCTGATTTTGCTCCGCTACATCGACAACTTCGTTGTCGCGCTTGCTACTGAGAGGATTTTAATTGCGTTGCGCGGTGTCGCATTGATTTTTTTATGACGGCGCTGTTCTTTCTGCTGCGATGGTAGCGATTTTGGCGCTGCTTTTACCGCCCCGTCGCCCGTATCACTATCGTGGGCGGCTTGGTTGTGCTGTCGCGGCATTGATGGTCTTGATGGTGCAAGGATTTGATTTGCTGTACAACGATGCCGATGAAGTTTCGTCCATTCGCATCGGTTAAATTTAGCCGTACTGCCCGTATCTATTTTGTCGTATCGCCATGCATTCATTCAGTGCCGCTGATAGAGTTGTCGTATTGCCGAGCGCGCGGCGTTATCATGCTCGTACTTATGAAATTTTATATGTTTATGCCCACAAAATTTAAAATATCGCTCGATAGATCATTTTCCGCGCTGCCGTACGTACTACCAAACCAACTTTCAGCGATTAAATTTAGCCGCACTTTCACACGCTGTTTTGTTGCGCCCGTTAGCTCTTTTAAATTTGCCGTTTCGCCGCCACGGCTTGCTATTCCGCGCTAGCTCCTCGCCACATTGTTCGCTGTATTTGTGCGATAAATTTAACCGCATTGCCGCGCCTGTACCAATAAATTTAGTTACCCCTCGCCGTCAATTAAATTCCATCGTACCAGCCGCATCCACGCCCGCCCGCTCGCGAAATTCCGCCGCCTAAAGCAATGCTAAAATATTTTGCGATAAAATGGACGAAATTTTTCACAAAGGATTTAATATGCAGATTATTTCGACTCCTGATGCGGCGCAGGCCATCGGACCGTACTCCCAGGCGATCAAGGCGGGCGGGCTCATCTTTACCTCAGGGCAGATCGCGCTTAAGCCGGACGGCGAGTTCGTCGCGGGCGGCGTGGAGGCGCAGAGCAGGCAGGTTTTGAAAAACCTCGCCGCGATCCTGAAAGAAGCGGGCGCGACACTGCAAGATGCCGTCAAAACGACGATTTTTCTGGCCGATATGGGCGATTTTGCCGCGGTGAACGAGATATATGCAGCGGCGTTCGGCGAGCACAAGCCCGCTCGCAGCACGGTGCAGGTCGCCAGGCTCCCCAAAGGCGCGCTTGTGGAGATCGAAGTAATAGCGCTGGCTAGGGCTTAGCGCTCAATTTAGATCGCTAGAACTCTGCCAGTTCACGTTTGCGGTTAAAATTTAGACGCGGGCTGCTCGAAATTTAAACGGCTCGCTTTGGTTTTGAAGCCGAGCGTGCTTTTAAATTTAGATTTTCAAAGCCACGCCAAATGCCCGCGGGTTTATGTAAACAGCGCGTTTGGTGCGCTAAGGCGTTAAAATTTCTCGCTCGAAACGGGATCAAAATGATAGAAGAACTTATTCAAAAATCTAAAAATATCACGGCCTTGGGGCGCAGCGACATAGAGCCCGCATGGATCGCGCAGGCGCAGCGGAGGCTCGGTTTTGCGCTGCCTGCGAGCTACAAGCAGATGCTGCTAAGATACGCCAGCGTGAGCGCGGCGGGGGACGGAGCTAAAAACGATCGCGCCGCCCGAGTTTGCGGATAGTGCCGACGCTGACATCTGCTACACGTATGAGGTAAATCTCAAAAACGGGCTATTCGCCGCGGACGAGCTCGTATTTTTACAGCTCGAGGACGAGGAGTATTATTTTAAAATTTTGCCCGCAAACGGCATAGCGGACGGCTCGCCCAACATGGCGCGCGGCAAGACGGCGGCGAGCACGAGCGGCGAAACTGCGGGCGCGGCGGTGCGTGATACGGTCGTCGCGACGGTAGCCGACGGTGCGGAAAATATGGCATCGGACGACGAAGCGCGCGCGGAGAGATCGCCGGATGCGGCGTGCAATATAAATGTCGAAGCGGCAGACGAAACGATGCGTAAAACAGCGGGCGTGACAATGAGCGAAGTGGCAGACGATGCAGCAAGCGGAGCGACGAAAGAGATAACGAGCGAGCGGGTAGACGACGCGCCGTGCGAATACAAGGTCTATGTGCGCGACTATGCGGAGGGCGAGGATAGGCTTTTCGCAGACGATTTTTACGGGTTTTTGGAAAAATTTTAAAACGAAATTTAACGCAAAATCAGGGGCGATAAAATGGGACTGTTTGATATTTTTAAAAAGCAAAAATTTGACATCGATGTGCGCCCGGACGGCATTTTCATCGGCGGTGTAAACTGCGAGTTTGATATAGCTAAACTTAACGAAGCCTTGGGACAGCCGCGCGTGATCGATGACGGGGAGGGCAAAAGCCGCTATTTTTGGGATGAGGCGGGGATTTTCGCCTTCGTGCGCGCAGGCGAGCTCGCAGAGCCGAAGCTTACCGAGATGATTTTGATGCTTGAGGTTGCAAAGGGCGTGCAGCACGAGGTTCCGCACAAGCTCTACGGCGGCGCGTTCATGATAGATGGCAGACCGCCGCTTGAGGCTGTGCCGGAGCAGGAGCTGCGCGGCGCATATATATTTTTGGAGCTTAGCCTAGGCAAATTCGAAGTCTCGCTAGCTCTCGCCGAGGCCGTGCAGGAGCGCATAGGCGCGATGGACTTCGCCGAGTGCTTCGCTAAGCGCGATACGGACGAGATCGCAGACATCGTGCGAGCTGCGAAAATGCCGATAGGGCGCGTCTGCATCAATCAAAAAGAGAAAAAGCTAAAGCGCAAGCCAAGCGATAAATTTAAGCTTCCGCGCGCGGCTGGCGAGACACTTCTGTTTAAAAATTTCAATTTCAAAATCGCCGTGATGAACGAGCTGATGTATGAAAAATCCCTGCTACAGCCCAAATTTGACGTGTTTGAGTACTGCAAGGAGCGCGGCATCGATCCGTACGCGGACTTCGGCGCCCTGCCGCAAGTCAAAAAGTGGTTTAAGGACTATCCGGTCCCTGCAGATTTGGCGGAGCGGGTGAGCGAGCTCTATCTTGATGGCGGAAATGAAATTTATCTGCAAATCGCGCCTGATTGGGACGGTGAGGACGGGCTTTTTGACATCAAAAATATCGATGCTGCCGAGCTTGCGCAATTCAAAAATCTTAAAAAAATCGAAACGACCGGCATCGGCATATCTAAAAAGGCGCGAAAAGTCTGCGCGGATGCGGGGATTTTGGTAGTTGATTGAGTGCGGGAACAGACTTTGAGCCCTACGGCGCGCGGTTTTAAAAAGCTGAAATAAACTTTTGAGCTACGGTGTGCGCTCTTAAAGGTCGTAATTGTTGCCGCGCCGCGCAAAATTCCGCGCAAAATTCTATTTATGGCGAGCGCTATAAATGAGCTTTGAAAGGCGCTTGGCGAAGCATCTGACATGTCTAATTTGGCGCGCGTTACAAGTTTTGAGGAGGCTGTTTGCAGCGTAAGAGCCACGCCGCTAAATGTGCGAGATGAGTGTGTTGCGAGAGTAAAAATAGTTCGCTTTTTAATTTTGGAAAAAATCGCTGCGTAGCAAGGGGGTTAAATTTACCGCTTTTAAATTTTAAAATTTACAAAGAGTGGCGCTTGCGGCTTTGAATGTGCGGCTAAATTTAGATTTCATAAAAGATTAAATTTTAAGCGCGGTTAAATTTGCGTCTTTAATTTTGCTTGCAGCCTGTGTCGCACTGCAAAACAGAGTGCGAAAATAGATCGCATTTGCGCGCGATCAGCGCGGATGAAATTAAAATTTCGTCTTTGGAATTTAGTCTGAATTTGCAGCTTGCATCAAGAAAATATTTTTTGCAAGCCGATATTGAGTAGCCAAGAAGTGTCTTGAAACTTAGCATCGGCGGCTTAGAAAGTATTTTGAAATCCGCGCCAAGAGTGTGTTTTAAAACAATAAGGCGCGACTCTACTTTACTGTTTTAAAACGCCGCTTCCAGGCTAAATTTCATAGCCGCATAAAGCTGTCGTCGTAGCTGCCCTCTAGCTTGCGGCGCATATCCTCGCGCCATTTTGGCGTAAGCGTCGCAAGTAGGTTAAATTTTGCTAACAGCCCTTCATCGAGGCGATCGCCGTAAAATAGACGGTTGAGCTCCATCACGCTCATCATAGCGGGGTCGCGCTCTACGACGTAGATCTCGTCGCCCGCGCGGCACGAGCCCGCCTCTAGCACGCGGTAGTACCAGCCGGTAAGTCCGCTACGCGCGATCTCCGCCGTCATCTCTGCGTTGCCCCAGCGCATCGAGAGCTTGTAGCAGGGCTTGCGCGGCTGGCTTACTTGCAGCACCAGCGAGCCTATGCGGTGCACATCACCGATGCAGACGTTTTGCTCGTGTAGTCCGCTGATCGTGAGATTCTCGCCCATTGCGCCGTAAGCTAGATTTTTAAGCCCCAAAAATCTCTCCCACGCGGCGTAATTTTGCAGCGAGTTGGCAAAAATCGCCTTTTCCTCACCGCCGTGATGCAGCGTGTCAGCTACCGCATCGCCCTCGAATCCAAGCTTGTTTGCGCGCACTTCGCCCATTCTGGCTTGCTTAAAAATCGCCGTCTCCCAGCGCTTTTTCAGAGGCTGCGTAGCGCGCTCGTCGCCGTAAGCGCGCGGTTGCCCGGTCAGTAATGCTTTTAAAACGGGCATCTTTTGCTCCTTAAAATTTGCATCCGTTCTCCTTAGATCATAAAATTTAGGCAATGATTTTAGCTTGAAAAAAATTTTAAAATTCTAAATTTTAAGATGATTGCGCGCTAAAATCCAAGTGCGGGCTTGAAATTTAGCGCGCGGCGTTATTTGTAATCGTTCGCGTCGTAGCTTTTGCCGTCGTTAAAGTCGCTCAAAAGCCGCACGACGACGGGGCTAAGTAGGATGATTGCGATTAGGTTTGGGATCACCATCAGTCCGTTAAACATATCGGCTAGCCCCCAGACGAGGTCGATCTTTTGCACGCTTCCAATAAATACGAATGCGACGACCAAAATTTGCAAGAGTTTGACGAATTTTGCGCCCAGGAGGTATCGCACGTTGATCTCGGCGAAGTAATACCAACCCAAAATCGTGGTAAATGCGAAGAAAAACAGGCAGATCGCCACGAAGCCGTAGCCGCCGCTGCGACCTAAAATTTGCGATCCGAAGGCTTCCTGTACCAGCGAGATGCCCGAAAATACCGCCTTGCCGTTTTCGAAGGTGACTACGTCGGTGCTAAGCACCACAAAAACGGTGATATTAAGCACGATGAATGTATCGACGAAAACGCCCATTATGCCGAGCACGGCTTGATCTACGGGGTGTTTGACGTTCGCTGCGGCATGTGCGTGCGGCGTCGAGCCCATGCCCGCTTCGTTTGAAAAGAGCCCGCGCGCGATGCCGTATCTCATCGCAGTGGCGATCGTAGCGCCCGTAGCGCCGCCCCAAGCAGCGGATGGATCAAATGCGGTTTTGAATATCAGCGCAATGACGGATGGAATTTTATCGAAATTTGAGCCGATGATGACGAGGCCAACGAGCACGTAGCAGATCGCCATTAGTGGCACGACCTTTTCTGCTACGCGCGCGATCGCTTTGACGCCGCCAAAAAAGATGACGCAGCAGATGAGCGCCAATGCTGCGCCGCTCACCCACTTCGGGATTCCAAATGCACTGCTAAAGCCGTCTGAGATGGAGTTTGCCTGCACCATATTGCCCATGAAGCCCAAAGCAAAGATGATAGCTAGCGCAAAAAACGCCGCTAAAGGCTTGGCAAGGGGGCCTTTAAGTCCGCGACTGATGTAAAACGCGGGCCCTCCGATCATATGTCCGCTGTCGTCCTTGGTGCGGTAAATTTGAGCCAGGCAGATCTCTGCGAAATTCGTCGCCATGCCCAAAAACGCCGCGCACCACATCCAAAATATCGCGCCCGGTCCGCCCATTACTAACGCGGTGCTGGCGCCTACCAGGTTGCCCGTGCCGACCTGCGCCGCGATCGCCGTGGCGACGGCTTGGAACGAGCTCATGCCGCTTTTACCAGCAGCCTCGCCGTGCAGGGAGAAGTTGCCGAAAAGCTTGCGCGCGCCCATTTTAAATTTAAAAATCTGCACCAGGTGCAAGCGCGCCGTAAAATACGCGCCGGTGCCGCAAAGTAGGGCGATTAGAAAGTACGGACCCCACAAAAAGGAGTTGATCGCGTCGATTGTGGCGGTGAGTTTGTCGAGAAAATTTTGCATGATCTTTTCCGTGAATTTAAGATGCGAAAATATATTTTAAAAACTCTTAAATTCCTATAAATCGAGGGAAATTTAAGCGAAATTTTAAAGCGTTTTTATAATTTTACTCAGCATTGAGTAAAGCGGTATGTGCTATTTGCTGCATGCCAGCTTGCTTGGCAAGAAGCTTATAATTAGCGCCTTAGCTACCTAAATTTGCAAAGCAATCAACTGAAATTTTGCCTATTCATCACCGCCTTCGATTTTGAAAACAAACATCTTGCACGCGTTGCAAAAGGTGGGTATCAGGCTAAAGAGGCGCGCTTTAAGGCTCCAGTGCTCGCGATACATTTTCATCATCGCGGCTTCTTTTATAAAGCGGATACGCTCAGGCTCCCAGCTCTGCACCTCTGCGCCGCCACTGATACCCATTTTAAAGGGCGCGTTTTGCATATGTCGCATCGCGTCGTGGCGCTTGGAGTCGAATTTCCTAACCGAAAACTCGCTCATAAAATCACTCAGCACGTAGCCGCTAAATTTTTGTGAAAGTGCGATAAAAAATTTTTTAAATTCCTCCTTTTCAAAATACATACTCACCCCTTCCAAGATGAAGATATAGCCTGCGCTGCCGTGCTTTGCGACCAGCTCGTCCATCCACGAGTGATCTAACATCGAGTAGGGCAGGCTGAAATTATTCTTTGCTTTGGGTAGCAGCGCATCGCGTGTGGCGATGACGTCGGGTAGATCGAGGTCGTAAAATAGGGCGCTCGGTAGGGCTTTTTGCAATCTAAGCGGGCGAGTGTCGAGTCCCGCGCCGAGCTGCACGATGACGGGGCGGTCGAATTCCGCCGCGAGCCGCAGCGTTTCGTCGTCGAAAAATTTCGCGCGGATCACGGTGCCCGTCTTGCTGAGGCGCGCGTCGTTAAATTTCGCAAAATCATAATCGATCTGCTCTACGACGGCGCTTGAAAAGGGATCGTTTAGGATCGGATCCTTGTCTTTGAAATCCAAATGGCGCATATAGACGTTGATTAGCAGCGTCTCGGAGACGTTATCTTTAAAATTTAACTTTTGCATAAAGTGCCTTTCTTGCAGTATCGTTGCGAGCAAAATACTGCTTATTTTTAATATGCATTATTATATCCTTGCTAAATAAAATTTCAATAAAATGATATGAATTTTTATTTAGAGACAGAATTTTAAATTCGCGCCGCTGGTTTTGGCTATAATATTGCTGCGTAAAGCTCAATTAATTTTGAAATTTTACGCGATGCAAAGCGCGGGTAAAATTTAGAATTTTAAAAGCTATAAAATTTATTAGCTCTGGCGACCCAGATACGCAGCCATAGTGCGGATAGTAAATTTCATCCGCGCAACTTTATCTTTGTCTAAATATTTCATTGTATAATTCTTGGCTTTTGGAGGTTATATGGAAAAATCGCGGCTAGGACTACTGCAAACTGAGGCCATCGCCACGCTTAGCGACGAGGAGCTTGCAATGTTCGAGCACCAAGTCATCAAAAAAGGCTATGTTTTTTATAGCGAGGCGCCTAAAGTTTTTATTTTTAAAAGCGGGCAGGCGAAGCTTTCGTTTTTTGAAGACGGCGAAGAATTCATCATCAACTACCTAAATAAGGACAATATCACTATTCTTAATGAA
This sequence comes from uncultured Campylobacter sp., assembly GCA_963528045.1. Lineage (GTDB taxonomy): Bacteria > Campylobacterota > Campylobacteria > Campylobacterales > Campylobacteraceae > Campylobacter_B. Next base: position 12,624 of record CAURUA010000041.1, read on the forward strand.
ATTTGTGCGCTTGAGTTTTTAGAGGACAGCGAGATTTATACGATCGATGCGAGCGGACTAGGGGAGATTTTGGCAAATCGCAGCTTTTGCGAGGCATATATAAAAATTTTGACTGAGATAATTCTGCTGCAGCGCAAAATCACGCGTTCCATACTTTTCGAAAATGCAAAAGGGCGCATCGCGAGCTTTTTGATCGAGCTTGCAAACGAGCAGAATTTTCATCAAAACGGCTACAAATACGTCTTTTTGCCCTTTTCGCTAAAGGTGCTTTCATCCTTTGTGGGACTTAAGCGTCAAAGCGCGAGCACCGCGTTTAACGAGCTTGTAAAAGATAACGTAATTCAAAAAATCAGCCAGCACGAGTTTTTGATCCTAGACTACGACAGATTGCTTAGCTACTGTGTTTAGGCGCGGGCTAGCGTTTTGAGAGCATTGTGCGGCTTAAGTGCGAAATTTTGTCTAAAGTTACGACGCAAAATTTTGCCTAGATTTACAGCGTAAAATTTTTATCAAGAGCTTGGTTTTAGAATTTCATCCCGAATTTCGTTAGGATTTTGTCTAAAATTTTGGATCGAGCGAAATTTTATGTATGAGAATTTTTAAAATTTAAGAAACTAAAAATGCGCGGCAAAGTGCCGCGCCGTATTTTGTTTATATCATGCTGAAGCGCGATAGATTAGTCTTTCTTTTTCATATCGTATTTATTTACCATAAATCCGACCAAGCCTACGAAAAATAGACCGCCGCAGATGTTACCTAGCGTAACCGGGATCATATTTTTAACGATGAAATTTCCCCAGTTTATTGAATCTATTTGAGCCGCCGTTACGCCGTGAAGCGAACTTGCAAGAGCATTTACATCGCCACCTGCAGCCGCAAGATAGTGGCCTTTAGCGATGATACCTTCGGTTAGGATAAACATATTTGCAACGCAGTGTTCCATCGAGCAAGCTACGAATGCGCCGATCATCCACATAATTGCAAAGAATTTACCCGATAGATTGCTCTCGCTGGTCGCAGTCCAGATAGACATACATACAAACACGTTACAAAAAATTCCGCGGATGAATAGCTCATGAAAAGGTGCATTTATTTTGCCTGCTGCTGCAGGAATGAAGTGCTGTAAGATGTAGCCGTCATATTTAAGCGGAAGTCCTGAGTAATAATACATATACGCGATTAACGCGCCGCCTACGAAGTTAAAGCACCAAACGATAGCCCAATAGCCGATAGTTTTACCTAGCGGTAATTTGCCGTCGGCAGCAGGTACACCCGTTAAAACCGAGCTGGTAAATAGATGCCCGCCGTAAAAAACCACCATCATCAGACCGCAGCTAAAGGTAATACCACCGATGAAATTCGATAAGCCAATAGATTGCTTTTCAGCCATTCCGACGGTCGAGTGAGCCCAGAAAATATCACCCATAGCGATTGCAGCGCCCGCCATTATAGCTAGAAAAATTATGCTAATTAGCGGGGTATGCGCCTTGTGTTGCATCGAACTAGACACCGCTTGCGCGGTTTCTGCAGGATTTAACATTTACTCCTCCTCATTTAAATTTGAATCAATTTCTAAGATACGCTCATAAGCTTTTTGCGCACTTTTTTTTGCGCTCTCGCTCAGTCCTTCTTTAAAATCAAGGACGTTATCAAGCAGCACGCTTATGCCCAAAAACAACGTCTTTGGGCAAATTTTGCGCAGATAGCTTAGAAGCACCGGCGTAGGCAGGTTATGCGTCGAGTAGATATAGTCGCGATCGTTGCTGAGGTCAAAAAATTCGATCTTATCCTCATCAAAGCCGCTCATCGCATCTACTACGATCAGAATTTCAGGGGCGAATTCCCTAAGGGCTGCAAATTCGTTTTCGGGCACATCCTGCCCGTAAAAAACGCGCCAGTCTTTTAGATTCGCCTCGACTATTCGCCCCGTTTCATTGCCCACGTCGTCGTCGCCGCGAAGGGGATTGCCGATACAAAGCAACGCCTTTCGCATCAAAAATCCTTCCTTAGCACGAAGTATCCTTCGCGCATATTTTTTAGCAGATCTTTAAGCTCACATTCGCAAAGCTGAGGGATTAGCTTAGCTGCGTGCTCGGCAAAAATTTCAATCTCGAAATATTTGCTTAAATTTCCGATCTTAAATTTTACGTAGTCGCCCGAGTTTTCGACGATGCGTTTAAATTCTTCATCGTCTATCTCAAGTACCTTTTCACTAAAATCTATCGTACCTACGCCGTGACCGACACAGGTGGAAAAAACCTTGATATCCTTTAGCTCTTTGGGTAAATTTTCGTTTTCGTCCATATGCCGCTTTGTAAGCTTAAAAACCTCAATCATCGTTTGCTCCAGACCTCTTTTTGCGGATCGATTTTAAATTCCTCCGCAGCGCGGGCATATTTTAGATACACGTCGTTGTGCAATAGCGCCATGCACTCCGCGTATCTAGGATCCTCTTCGGTATAGATAGCGTTAAGTAGAGCCTCGCGAGAAGCTTTTGGATCGTGAACATCGGATGAGGTTTTGATCGCATCCATATATTTTGCGAATAAAACTCTTCCGAAAATATAGCTCATCAGCCTCTTAGCTTCAGCTTGCAGATCGCGCTCGAATAAAATATCGCCGATGACGGAGCTCTCAACCGGTGGTGGAAGAGTGCTATCTTGCTCGTAGCTCTTCTTTTGAAGCTTTTGATCAATAATGCCAAGTGCCATGCCAAGACCATAGATGATGCTAGCAGGATGCGGAGGGCAGCCTGGGATATAAACATCTACCGGTACAATCTTATCGATGCCGCTCCATACGCTATATGCGTCATGAAAAATTCCACCAGTGCTTCCGCAGGCTCCAAGAGCTACTACGATCTTTGGATCGGGTGCAGCCTCATAAGCGCGAAGCAGCGGATAATACATCTGGCGAGTAACCGGACCGGTGCAGACTAAGATATCTGCGTGGCGAGGGTTAGCTACGAGTTTAAATCCGAAGCGCTCCGGATCCCACATCGGCGTGATAGAAGCAAAAATTTCGATTTCACAGCCGTTGCAACTTCCGCAGTCGATACGATAAACGCTGAAGCTTCGTTTGATATTTTTCAAAAGCTCCAATTTTGCGGTTAGATCGTTTGCGTTTTTAATATTTTCGGGGACTTGATACAAACTCATTTTATTGCCTCCTCTATACCTTTGGTCATTCTCTCGACCGCTTGAGCTTTTTTGCATTCAGGACAGATATAGAGATATTTTTTAGCTTCTTCTAATCTGCCTGGGAGCAAATTTGCCGTACTTAGCTTTTCTAGCGTGTAATTGATGAGCCTTTTTGGGGTCATCGGCTTGCCGCAGCAGCTGCATTTTTCCATCTCAAGCTCGCCGTGTTGTATAAGCGCGCTTTTATCAAATTTTACCGCTAGCTCAAAGCTATTGCCTAGCCTTACCGCTCCCGTAGGGCATACCTCGTCGCAGCGACCGCAAAATATGCAGCGCCCGCAGTCAAATTCCCAAATAAGCTTGGTTTGAGCTTCATTCATCTTAAGCTCAATCGCATTAGATGGGCAGGCGATACCGCATGCAGCACAGCCTATGCAAAGCTCATAGGTGTATTCAGGTTGCCCGCGAAAATTCTCAGGCACGATGTAGGGCTCAAACGGATAAGCATAGGTCGCCTTACCATATTTTTCGGTAATGTCGAATAATTTCATCATCTTAAATCCTTTTTGCTAACCTTGCCGTCTTGGCAAAATTTCTTAAGGTCTTTTTCGGTTAGAATTTTACTCTTTCCGCTATTAATATCGACTAAAGTTACGCGCTCGGTGCATGAGTAGCACGGATCCATCGAGCATACGATTAGCGCCGCATCGGAGATGTTATTTCCGCGGAATTGAAATCGCAAGCTCGGCCAGTTGTTATACGTAGCGGCGCGACATCTCCAGCGATAAACTTTCTGCGCGTTGCCCTGCATGATCCAATGCACGTTTTCGCCTCGCGGCGCTTCGTCGTGACCGAGTGCGAAATTTTCGGGCTTGATCATCGTTTTAGGATCGATGCTGATAGGCGTTTGCGGCATTTGATGCAAGCACTGCCTGATGATGTGGATCGATTGTTTAAGCTCTTTATATCTTACGACTTCGCGGCTGAATACATCGCCACCGTGCTCTACGGCTACTTCGAATTCTATCTTATTGAAGAAATCATAAGGATGATCGTAGCGGTTGTCGCGTTTAAAACCTGAAGCTCTCATATTTGGACCTACCGGGCTAAAATCACGCGCTACTTTGCGATCCAATACGCCTACGCCTTTCCAGCGACCGATTTGGCGTTTATCCTCCATCACAGCGTCCCAAATTTCAGAAATTTGAATGTCGAGCTTGTTGATGATCTCGATGCTTTTTCGAATTTCATTGTCGGTCATATCGCGGCGAAGTCCACCCATAATGACGTTGCCGTAGGTTTTGCGGCCGCCGGTTACGAGCTGAGCTAGCTCCATAGAGTATTCGCGCACCCTAAAGATATGCATAAAGGCGTTATAGTTACCCGTTACTTCGCAAGCTAGACCGATATTTAAAAGATGGCTGTGAAGGCGCTCGATCTCAAGGCAGATGACGCGGATGGCTTGCGCACGAAGCGGAATTTCAAGCTTGATAGCTTTCTCCGCTGCTTCAATACACGCAATCGCATGAGCGTAGCCGCAAATTCCGCAGACGCGCTCTGCTAAATAGCCCATCTGATCAT
>CAURUA010000042.1:0-17246 GCA_963528045.1 uncultured Campylobacter sp.
GACGCAGCCGAAGCGCTCGCTCATCAAATTTATCGCATTGGTGCAGATCCGCTGGATTACGCCCGCGCGCCCAGCATGCACCGCGGCAACCACGCCGCGCTGCTCGTCCGCGATCAGCACGGGCGAGCAGTCCGCTACTAACACGCACAGCGCCACGCCGCGCAGATCGGTCACGAGCCCGTCGCAGGGCGGGATTTCATCGCTACCTGCACGTAAAATTTCAACGCGGTTTGAGTGGATCTGGTGCATAAATTTTAAATTTCGAGGCGCAATACCGAGCATGTCGGCTAAAATTTCGCGATTTTTTGCGACGTTTTGCGGATCGTCGCCCACGTGATCCCCTAAATTTAAGCTCGCATACGCTCCGCCGCTTACGCCGCCTTCGCGCGTGCTAAAGCCCGCTAGCACGCCGTGTCCGTCCAATACAAACTCAAGATTTTCTCTGCAAATTTCGATTTTGCCCATCGCGCGCCGCTTAATACAGGCTCAAAATTTTATCTACCGCGTCCCACGAAAGCCCCTCTTCTTCGCCATCGGCGCTCACGTCACGCACTGCAACAGTGCCGCGACCGACGAGCCGTCCGCCGGCAAAGCCCAGCTGCGCCGCGACGTATCGCGCGAGCAGATCGGTCTCGATATTTACGCGGCGCCCGATTTTGTAGGTTTCAAAGAGCGTATCTTTGAGCGTGAGCGGGATGATCGTAAGGCGAATGGCGCAGCTTTGCGCTTTGCTCTTTAAATTTGCGCCCAAGGAGTTCGGATCGCGAACGGAATTTGAGCCGCTGAAATTTAGCCCGCGTAAACTTGCGCCGTTAAAATTTGCGCCGCGTGGCTCTTTGCGAATAAAATTTCCGCCGTCAAGACCTTGGCTGTTAAAATTTCGCCCGTGCGTACCGCCGCCCCCAAGCACTTCGTTGATCGTTAGGCTCACGCCGTCGATCGCTACCGAGCCCTTCGGTGCTAGCAGCGGCACTATATGCAGCGGCGCGCGAATGAAAAAATCGACGCCGCTTGCAAGCTTTGAAATTTTATAAATTTCGCCCACGGCATCGATATGCCCTTGGATCAAATGCCCGTCTATGCGATCTCCAATCCGCATCGCTGGCTCGATATGCACAGGTCCGCGCAGGTTTTGCACGGCGATGACGCGCGCCGTTTCGCTCGAAAGCTGCACCGCAAATCCATCCGCAAAAAGCCGTGTCACGCTCAGGCACGCGCCGTTTACCGCGACGCTATCGCCGAGTGCGGGGCGGTATCTCGCACGCAGTCGCAGCAAATCGCCGCTAAAGCTCGCAACCTGCGCGATCTCTCTGATCAGTCCGTTAAACATTATGAGCCTTTTTGGAATTTTTACGTGATATTAGCGTAGAATTTTAAAATTTAAAGTTAAGCGAAGCTCGGCGAGCGCGAAGCTCGCCGAATGAAGTCTGAAATTATTTTTTAGAAACGATGAAATCGGCTAGCGCTTCGATCGATTCGTCGTTAAGTGAAGCGACTTGACCCTTCATAACGCCCATCATGCCGAATTTTCCCTTACCCTCTCCCAAGCTGCCGTCTTTGTAGCCTTTTAGGCTAGCGATGATATCTTCCTTGCTTAGGGTGTTTAGCGCAGGTACTTTGCCGCCAAGATAAGGCTTCTCGGCGTTAGCTCCATGACAGGCCACGCATTTTTTATATAAAGTAGCGCCGTCAGCGGCGAATACACTCGAACTAAACGCCGCAACCGCAGCACATGCAATAAGAACTTTTTTCATTCCTATCCTTTCTTTTTAAATTGTGGGTGCAGTATAATCAAAATTTAGTAAATTTCGGTTAAATTTTTGCAATTTGCGCTAAAGAGGCGAAATTCTATCTACTGCGAACTTTAGCGTAGGGGCTTGAAGCGGAATTTGCGCTGTAAAATTTTAAGCGAATTTCGCCTTGTCACTTAAATTTCAATCGTAGAATTTCGCAGCGAAATTCTAAGGCAAAATTTCATCTAGACGCCAAATTCCATCGCGAAATTCTGCGTAGAATTTTAAAATTTCGCCGCTTTACTTTATGCGCGAAATTTCGCCTCTTTGCATCTTATAAATTTTATCTGCGGCGCCGAAGTATTTATCATCGTGCGAGATCGCAAAGATCGTGTATCCGCGCGATTTCAGCTCGGGCAAAATTCGCTCGTAAAACTCTGCGCGAAACTGTGGATCGAGATCGGCCGCAAACTCATCGAGCATCAAAAATTTTCGCCCGTCCATCAGCACGCTTACGAGCGCTAGGCGCTTGCGCTGCCCGCTAGATAGGCTCGTGGTGCTAAATTTAGCCCCCTTTAGCTCAACCTTATCCTTAAGGTGCGTGAGCGCCAGCCACTCGCGCGCGATATCCGCATCGCCAGTAGCGTAGTCGAAGAGATAAAAATCGCTGAAAACCGCGCTTATATTGTTGCTGTAGGCGCGCAGATCAGAGGGTTTAAGAGCCGCACCGTCGGCTAAAATTTCGCCTGCTTGCGGCGTATAAAGGCCCGCCAAGATCATAAAAAGCGTCGATTTGCCGCTGCCGTTTTCGCCGATTAAAAACACCGTCTCGCCCGCATTTAGCTGCAAGCTTACCCCTTTTATGCCGAATTTCCCGCCGGGATATGAAAAGCTCACGTCTTTAAGCTCCAATCTGCGCCACGGCTGCATTTGCGCAAGCTCGAAGCCCTGCACGAACGGGTCTAAATTTAACTCTTTGATCTTTGCGTAGGCGATCTTTGCGCGCAACACGCTAGGAAGCGAGAATATGAGCATCATCAAAGGCGCGCGCAAAAAAAGCACCGTAAGCGCGATCGTTACGGCGTTTGCAAGCTCCGCTTTGCCGCCGCTGAGCCCGAAATAAAGCACAAAGCCTACGGCGCCTAGCATCATGACGTTCATAAAATTACTTGCAAACGCGCCGTAAACCTCGGCTCGCAGCGAACTTTGGCGTAAATTTTGCGCGTTGGGCAAAAAGTCGTTTTCGTATAGGCTCTTTGCTTTGGCTAGGCTTAGCGACAGCTCCTTGTGTCCCTCGATCGCCGCGGCGTAGTTTTTATACAAAATGTCCTCGTTTTGGCGGTACAGATCGTAATTTTGCATAACCTTTTTCATCAAAAAACGGTTGAAAATCATCAGCGCGCCGATCCAGATGAACAAAAACGCAAACATCATAGGCGCGATGTACAGCACGTAGATGCCGCAAAATAACACGATCATCGCGCCTTGGATGAGCTCGGAGATGCGCATAAAGCCCTCTGTTAGGCGCGAAATATCGCTAGAAAGGGACGCAAGCAGGTTCGCCTTCGACGCAGCCTCGATACGCTCGAACTTCGTATCGATGATCTGCTTGATGATCTTGGTGCGCAGATCGAATATGAAGTCGTTTTCCATCTTGCAAAGCATAATGCGGCTCAGCACCGAAAGTAGCAGAAATATCGCCAAGAGCGCGAAAAATAGCGCGATGATGCGCCCGCCTCTTTCGGCGCCGTCAAGTAGATATTTATTGATAAAGCTTAAAATCAAGATCCCCGAGCCGCTGTAGATCGCATTTAGCGCGAGCATCGCGAGGATTTGCTTGGTATATTTTTTCATCTTTCGCCCCAACAAAATTTGAGCGCAATTGTGGCAAAATTCGCTTGAAAAAACGGTTAAATTTTAAATCCGTTCTCATTTCGCGAATAAAATTTTACCCGGGTTGCGTAAAATTCCGCCGCTAATCTGCGCGGGATTGTGCCATAAACCGGCGTGAAATTTCATCGAAAATCTGTGTAAAATTTCGTTTTGATCACGCACCTTTTGTAGAGCATACGCGCTGTCGTTAAATTTCACCTACGCCAAAATCAAAATTTTAAAATTACTCATCACCATAGTCTTAACAAGTAGCATAAAAATTTAACGCCGCGCATCAACCAAAACGATAACGTTTAAATTCAGGCGCCCTCATGCCGTACGCTACTAAAATTTTATCTTTTCTACACGACGAAAGAGCCTAAATTTTAGCGTGCGCGTACGAATTCTTCTTCAGCTACCTTATTGCGGCTTCTACGGAGTGACTAAATATCAATAAATCTCGATATGATCGTAAAGCAAAAAATATAGCGGACATCGCAGGGGCGTCACTGTACTATTAATAACAAATTTATTAGACTTTATAAACGAATTAATCGGCGCAAATAACTATCCTAAAATAATCTATAAGTATTAATAGGCAAGTTATTTTTAGATCAAGCGTTTATGAAACAAATCAGAAAATTATTTTTACCCTCTTCGTGCTTGTATTTTAGGGCATGGCCGTGTTTTTTAAAAATTTGATTTGCTATATAAAGTCCAAGACCAAGCCCTGAATTTGACGTCTCTACTTTTCTGTTAAAAGCTCTTTTAAATTCAAGTCTTTCCGGTTCGAGCTCGTCCCCCGTGCTGCTTATGCAGACGGCGTTTTTATCTATATTTACAAGGACTTTGCCGTTAGAGTATTTTAAGGCGTTATCGATCAAATTTTTAACTCCGGTCGCATAAAGTTCAAAATCAACCTCAACCGCGCTTATTTCCCCATCTGCTAGCACTTCTATGCGGCTCGTGTCTTTTAGTAAAAGCATATCTACCGAGTGATCAACGATGTCTATGACTCGGTGCTTGTTCGTTTTAAGCTCCCATTGATTAGACACTAGTTTTTCGACCTTGACAACCTCGCCAAGTATCATCTCTAGCCTTATAAAAATTTGTTTTAACCTATCCCCTGCCTTATCGTCTTGTAAAATTTCAGCTATCATGTCCGCCATGATCCGCCCTTTCATTATCGGGTTGCGAAATTCATGCAAGATATTGCGTAAAAAGAGTGCTCTAGCTTGCTTTATGGCGTCTATCTTTTGCATAGTCGTGTTAAATTCGCCAGCGATTTGACCTATTTCGTCGTTTGCCTCTACTTTTAGCAGTCTAAATTTATCTTCTTCTCCCGCTTTTCTTATCATATTTTTTAAATTTCTGAGTCTCAGCAACTTTTTTAAGACGACTATGAAAAATGCGGCCATTACGATATTTACTATAAGCCAAAGTATCCAAATGTTATGCAAAGAAATTTCTTCTAAATTTTCTAAAGGCACATCGTTTTTCGCGATGTCATCTTCGTTTGATATATTAAGCCCTGCCGCATCCATAATGCGCGAAAACATTTTAGGATCAATAGAAGAAAATCTAGGCACAAAATAAAACTTTTTGTTATACCTTATCATATCGGTATACGAGTCGCTATAAATTTTCTCACCGCCTTGCCTGATCTTACTAGGATCAAGCTCGCTATTTTTAAGACCGATTTGCGCTAGTTGCTTAGCTGCGTTACCTTCCACTTGTCCTCGTATACGCATACCCAGCATAAAGCGCTCATAAGTATGATATTCTGCGTCTCTTACTTGCCTTTTTGACTCTATAAAAAATGCCAAATTTACCGTAATGAGCGCGGCAAAAAAGAAAAATGATATTAGTTTTATGATAGATATATTACGCATTGATAAATTTATACCCTATACCGCGCACAGGGTGAATAAAGCGCGGATTTTTAGGATCGTCCCCTATTTTCTGGCGTAAACGCCCTATGGCGACATCGATACTCTTTAGTCCGCTTTGAAATTTAGCCTGACCCAAGCTTATCAAAATATCTTCTCTTGGTATAACCATCCCCTCTTTTTCATAAAGGTATATAAAGATGTCAAATTCTACCTTTGTTAGTGCTATGGCTTCTCCATTTTTTAACATAGTGCGTCTTTGTTTATCTACGCAAAAGGTTTTTGACTCGCTACTTGTTTGTATCCCTCGGCGAAGTATAGCCCTTAGCCTAAAAGCAAGCTCTATTGGCTCATAGGGCTTTACCATGTAGTCATCCGCACCAAGCTCAAAGCCCTTTATCTTATCTAGCGTCTCGCTGCGGGCTGATGAGATGATGATAGGTAGCGACGGATAGCTATGCCTTACCTGCTTGCAGACCTCAAGGCCGTCCATATCGGGCAAGCCAAGGTCAAGCACCAATGCATCAAAGGTATTTTTCTCATTTAGAATTTTAAGTCCCTCAAGCGGGTTTGTAACTATGGTTACGCTTATCTCGCTTTTCGCTAGGGCATATTTTAAAAGCTCTGCTAGTTCAAGATCGTCTTCTATAAGCAAAATTTCTATCATAGCAATAATTATACCAAATTTAAAATTTAAAACTAAAAAATATTTTTCAGATAATGTTACCAAAATCTTACCGTTTTTGACGGGTCTTCGTGTTATGATTTCATTAATAAATCCAAGAAGGTATCCAAAAAGAAACTTAAAGGAGCTTATGATGAAAACATGTTTTTTGACAATAGGCAAGCGCAAGCTTGTTTTTAGTTTAGCTACACTTATGGCTATGACGACCTGTGCAAGCGCTAGCGATAGCTTGGCGGAGGCTCTGCAGGCAAGCACGATGGGCGCGACAGTATTTTCATACTACGATATGGACTCGACTGAGTACTTTCCGCCGGCCAGCAGAACAAATAGAATTCGCGAGCATATCGGCGGCCTCGGTGCCGAGCTTAGATTTTTAACCGGTTCTTACTACGGCTTTAGGCTCGGTCTTACGGCTCAGGGTTTGGTAAATTTCGGTCCGTCAAAGGCCGCAAAAGATTATTTTGCATACGACTAGAATAGCGAAGGCATAGCTCTTTCAGAAGCATATCTAGGGTACGAGCATGACTACGTCGACCTTAAAATAGGCCGTCAGTACTACAACTCAAAATACACAGGTCTCGTGCCGCCGCTTGTGGCTACAAACACGGACGTGGGCTACAAAGAGGCATTTGAGGGCGTGAGTGCTAGGATAAAGCTTGATAGCATTGATACCGTTATCGGCCTAGCCGACTTTTGGAAATTTGCAGGTAGATCAAGCGCCGTAACGGGCGGCGATCATGGCGCGCCTAGATTTAAAGATAGAGTTATCATCGGCGGCTTTGGGCCTTACGCTTATAAATTTGACAACATCTTTAACTCGTTTGTAACATATAGCGGACTTCCTGGCGCCTCACTCACGGCAGGTTACGCAAATGTCTCCAGTCTTGAATACGACGACGCGCTCAATTCAAAAGGCGATATAAATTTCTACTTCGCAACAGCTGGCTATAAAACGCCTACGCTTTTTGAAAACGCGGTAGTCGGCATAGACTTTATGTATAAAGGCTCAAGAACAAACGGTACTTTAAAAGAGAATTTCGACTTCAACGGCAACTACTATGCAGGTATGATAGGACTTTATAACGCTTACGGCTTTGATCTTGCATACGCATACTCAACAGTTAGTAAAAATCAAATGGCGCTTCAAGGTGTAGGCAACGACGTTGGATCATTTACGGCCACTCCGATCTACGGTCCATTTTTATTTATGAATTTTGCTGGTATGAATTTACATAAATTTAGTGCAGGCTACGACCTTAGCAATGTAGGCGCCGAGGGTCTTAGAGTAGATGCTGACTACTATTATGGCAAACAACATAACGGTAGCAACGTCAGGTCAGGCGGCTTGCACGGTCAAGCACCGGGCACTAGGATAGACGTAGAGGGCTGGGACGTGCAAGTTTCTTACAAAGTCCCTGCGGTAAAAGGTCTAAAACTATCAGCTGTCTATGAAACTTTAGATAGAAAGCTAAAGTATACAAACGGCGGCTCTAACGGCAAAACGACAGACGAAGAGCTTTGGCTAAGAGCGTCTTATGATTTTGACATATTAAAATAAAATTTGAAGCAAGGAGTATAAAATGGCAGAAAACAATGAACTATCACGCCGCTCGTTTTTAAAACGTAGCGGAGCGCTCACGCTTGGCTCGGTTGCGGCTGGATCTGCGCTACTAACAGGCTGTGATAATCCGAACAATCACCTTATCCATCCAAAAAAGGAAGTCGCAAAAGCGCCTGAAGTGCCAAAGTGGCTGGGCGTTGAGCCAGAAATTTCAGATAAAGATATAAAAGATACGCTTGAAACCGATGTGCTTATCATCGGTGCTGGCGTTTCAGGACTTCACGCTGCACGCGCTGCTAGCGAAAAAGGTGCCAAAGTCATCGTCATAGAAAAAGCCGGTCGCTTTCAGGTTAGAAGCGGTCAGTACGGTACTCTAGGCAATAAATTTCAAAGAGAGCTTGGCATCAAGTATGATAAGCAAGCAGCCATAAATGAACATTTAAAGCAGATGGGATACCGCGCCGATCAGCGCGTATGGAACTACTGGGCGGATCACAGCGGCGAGGACTTTGACTGGATGCTAGAGCTTGCGCCTGCGATAAATTTTATGAAGGAAACCGATACGCAGCTTGATAGAAGCAAGATAAATTTGATGCTCATGCATTATCCGCTCCCTGCCGCGTACGACCCAAGCCAGGAAAATAGCCCAAGCTATCCAACCGTTATGACCTTTTTGCCTAGTCAAGAGCCGATGATGGAGCTAGTTTATGAAAAGTCTATAAAACAAGGCGCAAAGTATATCTTTAAAACTCGCGCGCAAAAGCTACTTCGAGATAAAACGACCGGCAAAATGCAAGGAGCTATCGCTCAAGATATGGCTGATGGCTCATATATCAAGATAAATGCGAAGTCAGTTATACTTGCTACTGGTGATTATATGAATGACCACGAAATGGTAAAGACATTTGTGCCGTGGGTGGCAAATTTCTTCTGTCCTTTTCCAAACAAGGACTATAAAAATAACCCGACAAACACGGGAGACGGACATAAGCTAGGCTCATGGATAGGTGCAAAGCTAGAAGACGGACCGCATGCACCGGTTGCCCATACGCTCGGCATTGATGCATTTTTGCTAACAAATGCAAAAGGAGAGCGCTTTACAAATGAAGATCTAAGCGGTCAACAAGTCACTCAGCCGCTCTCTCGCCAACCGGGAGGCTTTGGCTGGCAGGTATTTGACTCTAAATTTCCGGAGCAAGTCGGACTTATGGGCGTGTCGCACGGTAGCGTAAATCACTGCGTAGAAGATAATCCAAAACTTCCGCCTGATTGCCAATGGGCGATAGGCAAAACATCGTATATATCGGTAAAAGATCTTGAAGAGACACCCGGAGTCTTTAAGGCAAATAGCATAGAAGAGCTTGCCGGCATGCTCTACCCTGATAACAAAAAGGCGCAAACGCAGTTTTTAGCGACTATAAAACGCTACAACGAGCTATGCGACAAAGGCCATGATGATGACTTCGGCAAGACTGCTAAAAGGATGTTCCCGGTTCGCCACGCGCCATTTTACGCTGGCAAGATGGGTGTAGGTGCTAGTCTAGTCGTCATGGGCGGCTTCACCGTCGAGCCAAGTACCGCAAACGTGCTAGATACCAACTATAACGAAATTTCTGGACTTTATGCCTGCGGTAACGTTATGGGCGGACGTTTTTTGGGTGACTATCCGGTGGTTTTAGCTGGCACCAGTCACGGAACATGCCTATGCTACGGACGCTTAGCAGGCTATCAGGCTGCGGCAAACGCAAAAGGAGAAAGAGCATGAGCAAGAAAAGAAAATATACGATAATAGGACTAATAGTAGCCGCTATTGTGGGCTTTATATCGTTTCATCAAGTACAAGCGGCTAGCCACAAGGCTGAATTTTGCATCATGTGTCACAACATGCAGCCTGAGTATGACTCTTATACAAAAGGAAATTTGTTGGCTAAAAAACATAACGACGCAAATGTCACATGTCACGACTGCCACACGCCAACCATAGGAGAACAGCTAAACGAGGTCAGGATGTATGTAACCGGTGACTTTGAGACACCAACTAAACAAAGGGGCTTTACTAACGAGCAGTGCACTAGCTGTCATAAGATAGCTGACATAAGAAAAAAGACTGCGCACTATGGCCTATCTAACCCACATGAAGGTGCTCACAATAAAGGCAATGAGATGCTTCAGTGTCAATCATGCCATGCTGTGCATCATCCACAAAAGTTAAATACTTGTATGTCTTGCCACCTGATAGATTGGAAGGTAGATAGTAGCTGGAAGATGTATCCGCCTAGCGAAAAATAATCCTTAATCCGCCTCGCTCGGGGCGGATTTATATCCTCTGTAAACATAAATGGGCTCAAGATAAGTTAAGCGGATTTTCCCTTATCAATTTTAGCAAAATGTTGTCGACCGAATCCTTTAATTTATGCTATTCGAGAAATAATTTTGAACCGGGAAGTGAAGAAAAAAGGTTTCGGCGACATACTGTATGTAAAAAAGCATTTTTGAGTAATTTTTGACTATAAATCTAAATTTACTATTGGCGTAATTATCGAAACATAGTTTTGGTTCAAACTGAAGCATATTTTAAAATATCGTCCGGATTTTCACCATAAATTTTAAAATTACTTTATTAAGCCTTTTATGCTTTAACATTCTATTCTCGCTTTATCCCAAGCTTATCGCCAAAATTTTGTTTTATGTAGATGTGCAAAATATCGATCGCGGCGGGCGTTACGCCGCTGATCTCGCTCGCGGCAAAAAGCGTCGGCGGCGCAAAGCGATTTAGCTTCTGCACTATCTCGTTGCTAAGCCCTCCGATCTTGCTAAAATCGATCTGCGGCGGGATCGCGACGCCAAGCAGCCCCTTCATCCTTTCAACCTCTGCGCGCTGCATCGCGATGTAGAAATGATACTTGCACTGCGTTAAAATTTCATCCAAAACCTCATCGCTAAAGCCCTCAAAATGCGGCGCTAGAGCAAGCAGACCCGCCTTTGAAAAGCCGCTTTGAGAAGCGATTTTTTGCAAGCTACAGCTTTGCGAAATGGGCTCTGCGCCGATACTTTGCAGCAGGCTAAGCGTCTGTTTCGAAGGAGTAATCTGCGTTTTTAGTAAAAATTCCATTCCGCTTTGCACATCGCGCTTAAGCTTACGTGCCCGCTCATAGCTCGCTTCGTCCAAAAGCCCGATCTCGCGGCCGTATTCGCTTAGGCGCAGCACGGCGTTGCCCTCGCGCAGCAGCAGGCGAAATTCCGCGCGCGAAGTAAACATGCGGTAAGGCTCGTTCGTGCCCTTGGTAACCAGATCGTCGATCAAAACCCCTATATACGCCTCATCCCTACGTAAAATCAAAGGCTGCCGCTCGCGCAAATCAAGCACGGCGTTGATGCCCGCCATCAGCCCCTGCGCCGCGGCCTCCTCGTAGCCGGTGGTGCCGTTGATCTGGCCTGCCAAAAACAGCCCGCGGATCTTTTTGGTCTCGAGGCTGTGTTTAAGCTCGGTAGGATCGATAAAATCGTACTCGATCGCATATCCGGGGCGGACGATTTTAGCATTTTCAAAGCCCCTGATCGTGCGCAGAAACGCAATCTGCACGTCGTAAGGAAGGCTCGTAGAAAGCCCGTTTACGTAATACTCCGTAGCCTCGCGCGTCTGCGGCTCGACGAAGACGTGGTGGCGGTCGCGATTTGGAAATTCATAAATTTTAGTCTCGATGCTAGGGCAGTAGCGCGGGCCGGTGCTTGAAATCTGCCCCGTAAACATCGGCGCGCGGGCGAAATTTTCGCGGATGATCTCGTGCGTGCGCTCGTTCGTATAAGCGATGAAGCAAGCAAGCTGCTTCGGCGCAAAATTTTTGCTGCGAAAGCTAAAAGCGCGCGGATCCGCGTCGCCCTCTTGGCGCTCAAGCACGCTAAAATCGATCGTCTTAGCATCGATCCTTGGGCAGGTGCCGGTCTTTAGCCGCCCCATTTGCAGTCCCAGATTTCGCAGCGATTCGGCTAGCTCAACGCTTGCTAGCTCGCCCACGCGCCCCGCTTGCAGCTTGTTTTCGCCCACGTGAATTAGCCCGTTTAAAAAGGTGCCGGCGGTGATTATCAGATGCTCGGTCTCATAAACATTGCCAAGATGGCTCTTAACGCCGCAAATGCGCGGAACGCCTCCTTGCTCGCAGGTTAAAATTTCGCTCGCGATCTCCTGACTTATGTCTAGCCCCTGCGTGTTTAGCAGCAAATTCCGCATGTAGATGCGGTATTCATCCATATCGATCTGAGCGCGTGAGCCTCGCACGGCGGGGCCCTTGCTCTCGTTTAAAATTCTAAACTGCAGCCCGCATGCATCCGCCGCAAGCCCCATCTGACCGCCCAGCGCGTCGATCTCCTTTACCAAATGTCCCTTTGCAAGGCCGCCAATTGCAGGGTTACAGCTCGCAGCGCCGATCTGCTCGGCTAAGATCGTAATTAGCAGCGTCTTTGCGCCCATTTTTGCGGCGGCTAAGCTTGCCTCGATACCCGCGTGCCCGCCGCCCACAACGATAACGTCGTATTTCATTTTTTGCCTTTAAATTTAAAGCCGCAATTTTAGCCAAAATAAAATTTCAAAACGATAAATCGCGCGCGGATGTCGCAGGTAGCGGCTCGCTATGTATTTTTCATACGCGTAAAATTTTACTGCGCCGCAACTTTGAAGCGAGTTTAATTTGCTCCGTCGCATAAGCAGAATGCGGACGAGCCGTCCGTAAAAGCTGCGGACACAAAAGCGGCGAGCAAGGGCGTAAAATTCCGCGTAAATTTTTAGCGCAAAATTCCTGCGCCAAAATTTTGCGCGCGAGCTTTGCTTTAAATTTAGCGTTGTATAATTACGCATTTTTATCAAAAAGGATGAATGCTGATAGATAAAGCTTATGTTTGCGCGCTGAAAGATCGCGTGATAGGCGGCTGCGAGATTGCAAAGGAGCAGGCGCTAGAGCTGGCGCGATGCGAGGATTTGGGCGCGCTTTTTGCGGCAGCGGATGAGATCAGGCGCGAGTTTTGCGGCGATAAATTTAATCTCTGCACGATCATAAACGTAAAATCGGGGCGCTGTAGCGAGGACTGCAAATACTGCGCGCAGTCGGCGCATTTTAAAACGGGCTGCGAGACTTACGGAATTTTGAGCGAGCAGCAGGTGCTAAGCGCCGCGCTTGTGAACGAAGCCGAGCAGACGCACCGCTTCTCGCTCGTCGCCAGCGGGCGCGGAATTTCTCAAAAAAGCTCCGATCTGAGGGCATACTGCGCGATCTATGAGCGGCTGCGGAGCGAAACGCGGCTGCATCTGTGCGCCTCGCTTGGGATCGCTTCAAAGCCCGCGCTGGCGCTGCTTAAAGCTAGCGGCGTGCAGACCTATCATCACAATCTCGAGACTTCGCGAAAATTTTATCCACAGATCTGCACAACGCATAGCTACGACGACCGCATCCAAACTATCGAGAATTGCCGCGCTGTAGGGCTTGACGTATGTAGCGGCGGGATTTTCGGGCTGGGCGAGGGCATGGAGGATCGCATCGATATGGCGCTGCAGCTGCGAGAACTGGGCGTTAGCTCCGTGCCGATTAATATCCTAACCCCGATCAAGGGCACTCCGCTGCAAAACGCCGCGCCGCTGGCGCACGATGAAATTTTAAAATCGATCGCGATCTACCGCTTCATCTTGCCGCGCGCGTATCTGCGCTTCGCAGGCGGCAGGCGGAATTTGGGCGAGCACGTGCGCACGGCGCTTGGATGCGGCATCAACTCAGCGCTTACGGGCAATTTCCTAACCACCACCGGCGATAGCATCGCAAGCGACAAAGCCCTCGTGGCGCAGTGCGGATTCGACCTCGCAAAGGGCGCGGATTAGCGGCGGTCGGGAATTAAAGATAAAATTTAAGAGGCTGCTATGAAGTTAAAATTTTTTCTTTCCCTTATTTTGGTCGTCTTGCTTGGCGGCTGCTCGCTGCTCTCGCAGAGCGACGAAGATGCTCCATTAGTGGCGGATGCGAGCAGATGCGACGTCGCAAGCCCGCTAAGCAAGGAGCAGCTAAACCGCTGCGCGAAGCGGCAAAAGATTGATGCCGAAGTCGCGCAGGCAGCGCAAAAGCAAGCAATATCGCAAGACACGCTTAATTCATTTAGAGCGGATAGCGCGCAAGCGCAGCAAAGAGCGCAGGAGAGGTATATCGCCACGCAGCAAAGCCTAATGCAACAGCAATCGCAGCAGCAACTAGAGCAGATGCAGCAGCGACAAAATATGAGAAATTTGCAAAACGAGCAGAACTGGAACGGGCTGCGCAATCTGGAAAATATAAGCAGCGGCGGAATTTAGCCGGGAATTTTAAAATTAGATCTAAATTTCAATTCGCGCGACTTTAATTCTAGATCAATTAATCTCGATAAAATATGATGAAATTTCAGCCAAAATACTTCAAAATCAAATGAGGTCTTAAATTTCAAGGGCAGGCAGCCGAATGCTAGAAAATTTTAATTGATTTTAAATGATGAAATGGTGACCCACAGGAGATTTGAACTCCTGTTACCGGCGTGAGAGGCCAGCGTCCTAACCACTAGACGAGTGGGCCGCGAAATTAAAAATGAGATAATAGCGAAGTGTATATAAATTTTGGATTAAATTATATATTTTCAACAAAAATAATGCAAAATAAAATTTCATAACTCTACAAAATGCTAGTTCAGGCGTTAGCGACTTTATTTTAACTCTAGTGCGACGGAATAAAATATGGAGTAAATTCAAAACTATATACAAATTTTCGCCATTCGCTTTTGCGCTGCGTTTAAATTTCAGATGCCGCGTAAATTTCATGCCGCTGCTTTTAAATTTAAAAAGTTAAATTAATTTTAAACACAATTTGCGTAAAATCCCCTTTCAAAAATGTATTACGCGAGCGGCGGCGCCAAAGTAAAATTTGCGGTAACTACGGCGTTAAATTAAAAGCACTCGTAACGGCGGAACTAAATAAAATTCGCGGCAGTAGCCCAAGGATGAGATATTCGGCGGCGTGCTGAGCTTAAATCATTCACAGCGACGTAAAGTACAAAGTATGCGCAGCGGCGTAAAATTAAAATTCGCAGCGGCTAAATTTAAAGCCCACGCGGCGATAATCAAAGCAGCGCCCACCGTTCATCTGCGCAGTGCAAGCAGCAAATCGCACATTAAAATTTAAAGGTATAAAATGAATGAAGATTTTCAAAGAGCGAAGCTGCAAGGCACGCTCGGCGCGCTCTGCCTATTGGTCGCAAGCGCGGCGTATTCTATAAAAGGCGAGATAGCGTACTTGGATTCTCAAATCTTAGTATGGATTTTAGCCTTCACATTCCTTTACCACGCGCTTAAAAACATCCAAAATATCACGGGCCTGCAGGTCTTTATAATCTTCAAATACGCCTATAGCATCGCACTTGCGGCACTGCTATATTTTTCAGCCATTTATATACTCAGAAGATGTGATTGCAGTAGGCTACAAATATATGTGCCGTATTTGATTTTTGCGGTTACGCTCTCTTGGATAATTATAAATTTTAAGTTGCGCGCCGCCACCGGATGCAAGCTTTTTGCCGTATATGCCGCGCTGCTAATCGCAGACATCGGCGCAGACGTCATCTATGGCATGATGTTCAAAATACCGGCTCCCGCCCCTATAACGATGGGCGTCATAAATTGCATGGAACTGCTAAATTTAATCTTAAATCCATTGGCGTCCGTAGTGCTGCTTCTTGCGTGGCTTAGCATGAAAAGCTCCGCCAAAGCAAAAGATATATGGAGCTAAGCGGAGAGTAAAATTTGCCCGCGTTTATACTCGCGCGGAGTTTAAATTTAGTCTGCGCCGGGGCGTTTGCAAAGATAAAATTTCGCGCTGCTCGCGCTGTTTTGGCAAAGACACGGCCGCTAAAACCCGCCTGCTTGATTATCTGCGCAGCGCAAGCCGTGCGCCGCATCGGCGCGATCCTCGACAAGATCAAGCAAAGATTAAATTTAAGCAAATGCCGTTTTATACGATTATAAGCCCGCTTCGCCGCACTCGTAGCCGAAAATTTTAATCCCCGTATCGCTCTGCTCGTAGCGCAGCGCGGGGATTTTTTGCAGTAGATTTTTTAGCTTTTCCAGATCGTTTTTCCGCCCGCCGTCGAAGGCTCGCGGCACCCACACCCACGCGATCTCGTCGTATGCAAACGAGCCTACCGTAAAGCTAGCCCGCTTTGAGCCCGCCTCCCATTTGGAGGAGTTTTTGATCGCGTAGAAGTTCGGATAGAGGATTTTTTTGATGATGAAGCATTTGCAAAATTTAAAATCCGCGAAAAATTCCGCCCACGTCGCATCCTCGGTAAAATAGCCCTTTGCGCGCAGACGCTTTTTCTCTTTACGCAGCCTGATCGGCTCATAAAATCGCTGCCAAGCCCTCGCGCAAGCATCCATAAACGCGAGCATGCGGGCGAAGTAAATTTTAAAAAGCGCTTTGAAAAGCTCCATCTACTTCTCGATCTGCGATTTTAGCGACTTGTCGATTGCGATCTCGCTGGAGCTTATGTCGATGCTCTGAAGCGCCTTGTCCTGGAAGATAAATCCGACCTCCTTCGCGCCGAAGCTCTTGGCGATCGCCTCCAGCGTGTCGGTCGCGGATTTGTGGATCTTGCCGCCAAGATCGTTGATGATTTTTAGCGAGAGCTGCTTGACCTCGTCCTTGGCGTCGTCAATGAGGCGGTTTTTATCGCTCTCGTCAAAGCTCGCGCCGAATAGCCCGTTTAGCGAATCGGGCAGCAAAAACGGCAGCAGCTTGGCGTTTTTCTCGTCGTAAATTTTCATATCTTTGATCGAATATTTGTATTTGCACGGCGGCATCTTGATCTCGTAGCGATCCTCGCCCTGCGGCAGTATCGCAAACTCGGGGCTTAGCAGGTCGTAAACGAACTCGATCTCAAACTCGAAGATGATGGCGATCTGCTTTTTCGTCATCAGCGGCGAGACGAGCGAGCCCAGCAGCCCGCTGCCTACGTTTTGCTTGCGCGTGACGATCTCTTTGGAGTAAATTTTAAAAACACTCAGCTCGCCGATACTTTTAAGCCGCGTGATGTCGGTGGCGATCTGCGGCTTGCCAGCCTGCTCGCCGCTTTTGCGCATCTTAAAAAACATAAAAACCAAGATGCAAAATATCACTAAATTTAGAAGAAAAGCAAAATTTTCCAAATTTCATCCTTTAAAATTTTATCGGTATTTTAGCAAAATACAGCGCCGATTTGTAGTGCAATTAAAATTTTACGATTTTTGCGGCAAGAAATTTTAAAATCGCAAAAGAAATTTTAAAGAAGCGAGCCGCGATTATAAATTTAACGCGGACGCAGTCCGCCCCTTGAGCGTGCTAAGGGTCAGCCTTGTGGCTAATGTTAAATCTTGATATGGCTTGAATTACAACACACGAAATTTTATGCTTGTTCATTTCATTAGAATTAAACTCAGGCGCAGCCTGCACCGCTAGCGTCGTCGGGGGATG
>CAURUA010000043.1:0-17194 GCA_963528045.1 uncultured Campylobacter sp.
CGCCCCAAACCCCACCTAACCCCCGACGACGCTTTACAAGGGGCAGGCTACGCCTGCGCTGAATTTATATTATAACTGCGGTGCGGTGTCTCGCACCTAGTCGCAAGACCGCCGTGCCGCAAGTTTCAATACAATGTGTCGCGCCGAGTAAAAACTTACGCCGCAGCGTATGTAACGGAGCGAATGAAATTTTAAAATTCCGCCGCGCCGCCGCGGGCAAATTTAAAATTTAAAACTCTTGCGGCTTTAAATTTAGCCGAAAATCCCGTACCCGAAGATCACCGCGATGATGAGCGGTAGGATAAATTTGACATATAAAAACCAAACTCCCGCGAGCCTTGCGCTTAGATCGCCTTCGTTTGTAACCTCGTAGATCGCGTCCTTTTTTAGCACCCAGCCCACGTAGATGCAGCACAGAAGCGCCGTTAGCACGAAAAATACGTTCGCGCTTACGAAGTCGAAGGCGTCGAAAACCGAGCGCCCTAGAATTTTAACGTCCGCAAGCACGCTGCTTGATAGTATGCAGGGCAGGTTGCCGAGCACGAAGACGCCGCCGAGCGTTAAATTTACCGCCTTTAGCGTTGAAAAGCCGAAGCGCTCCTCGACGAAATTTATGATGACCTGATAGATCGTGATTGACGTCGTAAGCGCGGCGATGAGCAAAATCGAGAGAAAGACCACCGCAACGGCGTTGCCGAACGGCATGTGCGAAAACGCGATCGGCAGGCTTTTAAAAACTAATGACGAGCCGCTGCTCGGCTCAAGCCCCGCGCTAAAGAGCGACGGGAAGATCATAAAGCCCGCAAGCACGGCGATGAGCGTGTTTACGACTGCGGTGATGGTGGCCGTTTGCATCAGCTTCTCGTCTTTATTTAAAAAGCTCGACAGCGTGATCATCACGCCGAATCCGAGCGAGAGCGCGAAAAAGACCTGACCCAAAACGTCGATCAAAAGCTTAGGCGTGATCTTTGCAAAATCGACGCTGAGGTAAAATTTCACGCCCTCTTTTGCGCCTTCAAGCGTTAAATTTGTAAGGATTACCGCGATGAAGCACAAAAATAGCGCGGGCATTAGAAATTTTACGAATTTTTCGATCCCCTCGATGATGCCGTTTTTCAAAATGTACCAGTTGATCGCTATGAAAACGAGCGTGTAAGCTCCGACGCCGAGCGGGCTATTTTCGATGTGATCTGCGTAGAATTTCTGCGTAAATGCGGGATCTGTGATCCGCGCGGAGAGGTCGAAGTTGCCGCTTACGATGTTTACGATGTAGGTTAGCACCCAGCCGCCAAGGACCATATAGTAGGCCAAAATTCCAAACGCGCCGATTACGCCCATGATGCCTACGATTTTCCATGCCGGCTTTATGCGCGAGCCGTCCTTTTTAGGCGCTGCGAAGGCATCGACGCAGTTTCTTAGCGCGCGACGTCCGATGACGTTTTCTACTAAGATCATCGGGATTCCAAGCACGATCATCGCGATACAAAACATGAGCACGTAGGCGCCGCCGCCGTTTTGCCCGACTAGATACGGAAACCGCCACGTGCAGCCAAAGCCGATCGTGGCGCCCGCGACGGTTAAGATATATGTGAGCTTGCTGCTCCAGGTCTGTCTCGGCACGCTCCCTCCTTAAAATTGCTCTTTTTTGAGTTTGTCGAGGAAGTCCTCGATATTGTATTTGGCGCGGTAAGCCTCGCTGATGAGATGGACTATGATGTCGCCGAGATCGATGACGCTCCACTCATCGCCGTTTTCGATAGCCAAAAACTCCTCGCCGAGCGGCTTTAGCACGCTTTTTAGCTCCTCGATAAGTGAGGCTGCGTGGCGAGAGGTTAGCGTAGTGGCTATTACTACGAGTTTTGCGATATATTCGCGCCCCTCCATATCGATGATCTGGACGTCTTCGGCTTTCTTTTCGTTTAAAATTTCGGCGATCTTTTCCGCCCTTTGCTTTGGATCTTGCATATCTTTCCTTTTATAAAATTTTATGACCTCTGCTGCGATCTTGGGCGGGATTTCGCCTTTGAAATCTCGCCTAAAACCGCTTGAGCTCGCATCTACGGCAATCTCGATGCGCCTTAGGCCCGCCCACTGCCGCGGGATCTCGTAGCCGGGCCTCGTAAGCACGATAAACTCCGCCAGTTTTTGCAGTTCGCTAAAATCGCGCCATTTATTAAGCTCCGATAGGTTGTCGGCCCCCACGACGATGTAGAGCTTTGGTGCGGTGTCTGCGCCGCTCGCATCGCTTGCGTCATCCATGTCATTTATGTCATTTGCGCTAGCCGCGAAATTTGCGTCACCTGTATCAACCACGCAATTCGCATTACCGCTTGGAATTTCGCTTGCGCTTGAAATTTCACTCATGACAGCGCTCGGAATTTTGCTCGCGCTTGAAATTTCGTCTCCGACGGAGTTTGAAATTTCGCTCATGACGGCGCCGGGCGCTCTGCTTGAGGCGGCGCTTGAAATTTTATCCGCGCTTTGGGTTTCGCTTGCCGCGGCTGTGGCCTCCGCCGCGATTTTGCCGTTTCCGCCATGTTTTTCGAGCAGAAATTTCACGCTTTGTATCGTGGGTACCGGCACGTTTTGCGAAATTTCATAATCGCTCACCTCCACGTGCGGGGCGTCGCTCCACAGCGCGCGGCACCATCTAAGCCGCAGCTGCGGAGGCGCTGAAAAGCTCTTTTTAAACGGGTTTAGAAACGACGGCATTATGACCAGCAAATCGGGCTTTAGGCTTGATAAAATCGCCCTTACCGCGGCGTCGTGTCCTGCGTGCGGCGGATCGAAACTGCCGCCGAAAAGCGCGATCTTCACGCGCCCGCTCCGCTCCGCGCCACGCCACAAAATTTCTCGCTCTTCGCCGTAAATTCCGCGGCATAAAATTTTGCGCGGCGCGATCCTACTTTATGAAATTTCACGTCACAAAATCTCGCTTCGCAAAATTTTGTTTCAATAAATCCTGCGTTTTGCGGCGCGGTAAATTTAAAAGGCGCGGCGGCGCAAAGGTTAGGACTATGCCTCAGCCCTTTTGCGGCGGCAAATTTAAAAAGCGCGCCGCCGCGGAATTTTACCCCGAGGAATTTCGCTGCGTTAAATTTCATTTTAAGTTCTAAATTTGGCGTCCGGGACTTCATCTCACTAAATTTCATGCCGTGAAATTTAGCCGCATAAAATTTCGCAGTGCGAGTTAAAAAACCTGTCTCGCGCAATTCTGCTTTGTAAAATTTGACACCGCGTGTCCTAAATTTTGATTTGCAGAATTCCGCGCCACGAAAGTTTGCTCCTAAAAATTCCGTTCCGTAGGTTGTAAATTTCGCGCCATCAAATTTCTCGTCGTGAAATTTAAAATGTGAGTGCCGTGATTGCCGAATTTGTCGCGTATGACGAAGCGTTTCATTGCAAAATTTAAAATCGCGAAGCTTGGCATCGCGTGCCCCGGGCTCTGCGCTGCAAAATTTCGTGCTACCAAATTTTGTTGCAAAAAATCCTGTGTTTTGCAGCGCAAAAAATTCAACGCCGCGCTTTCTAAATTTTTCCGCGCAAAATCCAACGAATGCGAAGCGGACGTTAGAATTGGGGTTTTTGTAAGGCTTTCGCACGGGCCGCCTACATATATTTTTCTAAAACGCGCGGGATTTCGATGCTGCCGTCCTTGCGCTGGTAGTTTTCCATCACCGCGATCAGCGTGCGGCCGACCGCGAGCGAGGAGCCGTTTAGCGTGTGGACGAGGCTGTTTTTCTTGCCGTCTTTGAAGCGGATCTTGGCTCTGCGCGCCTGAAAATCACGACAGTTGCTGATCGAGCTGATCTCTCGGTATTGGTTCTGCCCCGGCAGCCAAACCTCCAAATCCACGGTTTTTGCGGCGCTAAAGCCCAGATCGCCGCTGCAAAGCAGCATGTGTCTATGTGGAAGACCTAGGCTAGCTAGCAGATCGCTCGCGCACGAAATCATCTCCTCAAGCATCTTTGCGCTATCCTCTGGGCGCGTGATGGCGACGAGCTCGACCTTTTCGAACTGATGCTGGCGGATCATGCCGCGCGTATCGCGCCCCGCCGAGCCCGCTTCCTTGCGAAAGCAGTGGCTGTAGCTGGTGAGCTTGATCGGCAGCTCCTCGCTACGTAAAATTTCATCGTTAAAGAGATTTGTCGCCGTAACCTCGCTCGTAGGGATGAGGTAGAGGTTTTGCTCCTCGTCGTCAACGCGGTAGAGGTCGTCTTTAAATTTGGGCAGCTGGCCCGTGCCGTAGAGGATCTGATCGCGCACCAAAAACGGCATATTTACGAGCTCGAAGCCGCGCGAGTTATTAAATTCGATCATGTAATTGATGAGAGCCATATTTAGTTTTGCGCCCAGCCCGCGGATCGCGGTAAAGCGGCTACCGCTGAGTTTAACGCCGCGCTCGAAATCAAGCCATCCTAGCGCCTCGCCGAGCTCGAAGTGCTGCTTGGGCGCGAAGTCAAATGTGCGCGGATCAAGCACCTTTTTGATACAGACGTTTTCGTTCTCGTCCGCGCCGATCGGCACGTCGTCGTCGATGATATTCGGCACGCACGCGGCGATCGCTTCTAGGCTCTGCTCGCGCTCATTTACGAGCTCGCTTAGGCTTTGGATTTTTTGCTTGTTTTCCTCAAGCTGCGATTTTAGCGCGCCTACGTCCTTGCCCTCGCGTGCGGCGAGACCAAGTTCCTTGCTCTTTGCGTTTTGCACGGCTTGAAGGTTCTCTAACTCCGTCTTTTTAGATTTTAGCTCGTTGTAGGCATCCAGTAGCGATTGCAGGGTTTGCGGCGGGACTTTTTTGGCGATGAGTTTTTTATTAAATTCGTCGAAATTCGTCTCGATAAGTTTTAAATTTATCATTTTCTGCCTCTTTTTGGTAATTTAAATTGCGATATTTTAACTAAAGTTTGCTTTAAATACTCAAAATAAACCCACATTTAAGCAATACGGATGAAAAAAAGTGATACAATTCCGTAATATTTTATTATGAAAGGTATTACATGAAGGCAAAATTTGCTTTTTTAGGAATTTTCGCGGCGAGCCTTGCGTTCGCACATTTCGGCGTTCTTACGACGGATAAAAATGTCGTAGAGGATCAAAAAGATGCTACTTTAAAGCTAAATTTGGAATTCTCCCATCCGTTTTTACAGGAGTCTATGAATCTACAAAAGCCCGCAGAATTCGGCGTTTTTATTGATGGTGAGAAAAAATCGCTCCTAGGAAGCCTAAAAGAGCAAAAAAAAGGCGAAAATTCCTATTTCGCGGCGGAATTCAAAGCGGACAAGCCATCGCTTTTAGCGTTTTATTTTGATCCAAAACCCTATGCCGAGCCGGCTGAGCGCAAGATGATCCGCCATATCACCAAAACCTACGTCGATGCTTACGACGCGGGCGAAGGCTGGGATAAGCCGCTCGGGCTAGAGGCGGAGATCGTGCCGCTAGTGCGACCTTATGCGCTGTATGCGGGAGAGATATTTAGCGGAGTTTTTTTACTGCACGGAAAGCCCGTCCCGGGCGCGGACGTGGAGATCGAGCTATATAACGATAAGGGCTACAAAGCCCCTAGCGAGGCGCATGTCACGCAGGTCGT
Source organism: uncultured Campylobacter sp. (assembly GCA_963528045.1). Classification (GTDB taxonomy): domain Bacteria; phylum Campylobacterota; class Campylobacteria; order Campylobacterales; family Campylobacteraceae; genus Campylobacter_B. The sequence continues at coordinate 5,591 of CAURUA010000043.1, forward strand.
TAAAACCAACGGCGCGGGCGAGTTTAGCTTCGTGATGCCGGTTGCCGGCTGGTGGGGCTTTGCGGCTCTTAGCGAGGAGGAGGCCGCCAAAGGAAGCGAGCAGCCCGTAAATGAGCTGGGCGCCTTGCTTTGGATCAAAGCAGACGAGCTGAAAAAATAGGGGAGCGGCTCGGTGAGATCTCTTTTTTCGGGCGAAATTGGCGCGGCTGCGGATAAATTTAAATTTGCGTTTGAGCGGAGTTTTGAAATTTTATTTTCGTACGTTTTGCTTGGCGACGTAAAATTTCCAGTGAATTCTGCGGCTAAAATTCTAAATGACAAAATTTCGCCGAGTAAAATTTTAAGTAACGAAGCTCTGCTGCGTAAAATTTTGCTCGGTAGAAATCCGCTCTTAGGAGCTTCGAGCCGTAAAATTTCATATCCGTGGATTTACGAGCGTAAAATACCCGCGCGCAAAATTTCGTTTTTTGAAATTTTAAAAACTCCGACTTTTAAAATTTCGCAAGCTCTGTTTTACTGCGCGAGCGTCGCACCAAGATCGCTCGGAGCCTCAAATTTTGCGTCGCGAAATCCATTTGCCGCTCCTGCAAATGTAGCAAACGAAAATTTTTGCACCATGCGAGCTGTAAAATTTATCAAATTTACTGGTTCCGCAAGCAGCTCCGAGGCCGCTCCGAGTCTTGCGCTAACAGCCGCCGCAAATAGGACGCAAGCTGCGAGTTTTACAGCCGCAAATTTTGCCGCGACTAAAGCCGTAAAAGCAAGATCTATAGCAATCAAAGCGGTTATCGCAAAGTTCGCAAATGCCTTAAATTTAGCCACTTCGCGCGTTTTTGCGCGTCTAAAAAACTGGAGCGATTTAAAGGAGGCGAGCCGTGCACATTAGCGAAGGAGTTTTGAGTGCGCCCGTGCTGCTCGCAGGCTGGGCGGTTACGGCGCCTGCGGTAGCGGCGATTTTATGGCGCGTAAGGCAGTCTGAGATCCCTAGGATCGCATGTTTTAGCGCACTATTTTTCGTCGCATCTTTTGTGCACCTGCCTGTGGGCGTCAGCTCCATGCACCTGATGCTAAGCGGGCTCGTGGGCGCGTTTTTGGGCTCGCGCGCGATCTTAGCGATTTTCGTCGCGCTATTTTTGCAAGGGGTATTTTTCGGCTTCGGGGGGCTTAGCGTGCTCGGCGTAAATACCGCAGTCATCGGCTTTCCGGCGGTTTTGGGCGGGCTCTTTGCCGCCGCCGCAAAAGCGCAAGAGCGAAAAGTGCGCACGCAAAAAATTTATCTATTTTTAGCTGGTTTCGTACCGATCGTCTGCTCGATGCTGCTTCTTGATCTCGTGCTTTTCATCAGCGGACGAGAGTTTTTTGCTATCGCGACGCTTATCTCGCTCGAAGGTGCGATCCTGGCTGTTTTGGAAGGGATCATCACTCTTTTTGCGCTTAGCTTTATTGCGAAATTTTACGGCGGACAGAGGCGATGAGAGCGCTATTTTTCTTAGCGGTTTTGAGCTCCTTTGCATTTTCGCATGCGCTTCATCTTTTTGCGACGCAAGAGAGCGATAGAGTGGCGATTTATAGCTATTTTTATAAAAATTCCCCCTGCATGGAATGCGAAGTTTTAATCAGTGCGGATGGGCGCGAAATTTTACGCACTAGGACCGATAAAGAGGGACTTGCGAGCATAAAGATCCCGGCTAAAAATTTTACTATTCAAATTTACGGAGGTGCAGGGCACGGCGCGCAGATGGAATTTAGCGCCGAGAACTTTGTGCCGCAGAATTCCGGTGATCCTGAAAATTCCACGTCACAAAATTCTAACGTTTCTGAAAATCCTATGCCGCAAAATTTAGGCGACGCTAAAAATTCCGCGGCTAAAGACAGCGCGCCCGAAAATATCGCGCCGAAAGCTAGTACGCCTGAAAATAAAATTTCAAGCGCTTCCGAGCCTTTAGCAAATTCAGCCTCGCAAAGCATCTCGCTGAAAGAAAGCCCTAAGAGCGATATTAGGAGCATGGCTTTTCAAAGCCAGTCCGTCGAGGCGCCTAAAATCGCGCTTTGTTTGGCCTTGATTTTCGGCTTTTTTGGCTTAATGTGGCTAGCGAAAAGAGCGCGCAAATGAGCGCCGCCATATCGCTGCTCGCGTTTTTCATCTTCAGTTTCGGCGTCGGACTTAGCGGGCAGCTTTACGCAGCGTTTTTTGCCCCGCCGATGCTTCTTTTTGCGCTTAAAATTTCGATTGCGCGCGCGGTTTGCACAAGGCTTGCGGTATTAAATATCTTTGCTATTTTAAGCGCGTTAAGCCCCGCCGTAGTCGGCAACTACGAGCTTGCAGGCGTGATATTTTTGCGCGCGAATTTGATAATGGCGTTTGCGATTTTGCTATTTTACGGCAAGGATGAATATTTTTTCGCACGCGGATTTTACGGGCTCGGGCTCGGCGAAAAGCTAAGCGCTTTGGTGTATTGTTGCGGGCGATTCGTAAATTTTTTACGCTCGGATCTAGCGAGACTGCAAGCGCTTTTGCGGATGCGCGGATTTGCAGGGACGAGCGGAATTTTTACCTATAAAATTTATGCGAATCTGATCGGGATTTTAGCGATTTCGGCACTTGAGCAGGCAAGGAATTTAAGCATGGTGATGAGCGCGCGAGGGTTTTGCGGTAGGCTATTTTACGAACGTCGCGAAGGCTTGAGCATCTCGGAGACCTCGTTTTTGGCGTTCGTGCTGGCGTGCGTATCTGTTAAAATCGGAGCTATCTTATGAGCTGTTCGCTTAAGGCGCTGGATTTAAGCGCTAAAAACGGCGAGCGAGAAATTTTTCGCGGCGTAAATTTGAGCGTAGGGCATAAGGAAAAAGTGGCGATTTTGGGCGCGAACGGGCAGGGCAAGACGAGCCTGCTTCAAATTTTAGGCGGCCTAAGGCAATGGGGCGAGGGCGAGATCGAGCTTTTCGGCGAGAAGCTTGAGTGTGCGGAGGATTTTGTAAAATTTCGCCACGAGATCGGGTTTTTATTTCAAAACAGCGACGATCAATTTTTGTGCGCGAGCGTGTTTGAGGACGTCGCATTTAGCCTACGTGCGCAAAATGAGCGGTTAAAACGAGCACAAAATGCGGAGCAAAGACGTGGAATTTTTTCTAAATTTTTTAATCGTAAGGCACAAATTTTAAGGCAGGGCAGCGAAAACGACCATCTAAAAAAGCTTGAAATTTTAAGTGAAGAGCAGATCGAGCGTAAGGTGCTGGAGACGCTGCGGCGCTTAGGTATCAAGCATCTGCGTGAGCGAGTACCCTTTCATCTAAGCGGCGGCGAGAAAAAGCTGGTGGCGCTTGCGGGCGCGCTGGTATGCGAGCCTAGGATACTGCTACTGGACGAGCCTACGACGGCGCTTGATGAGGCGATGCAGGAGCGCGCGGCGGGGATTTTGGCGGAGCTTGACGTAAGCGAAATCATCGTCTCGCACGATAAAAGCTTCATCGATAAAATCGCGGATAAAATCTATTATTTGAAATCTAACGGGCTATATGAAAGCCCATGATAAAATCATAGATAAATTTATCGTTTAAAATCAGGGAGCTTGTATAAGTCCATAATGGCGACCCTTGCGGGATTTGAACCACGCGTTTTCGCACTGAGAATGCAACGTCCTGAGCCACTAGACGAAAAGGTCAAGAAGCCGCATTATAGCGACAAAAACAAAATTTTAAATAAAATACCGGCGGCGGCGCAAGCACAGATCGCTTGGAATTTTAAAAGCCGGCGCGGCATAGATAAAATTTGCGACGTAAATTTTATGATTTGGCTGAAATTTTATATGCAAGACGAAGCCTAGCCGATCTTTTCCATCGCCCTGTTTTTAAACGCTACGGGATTAGCGATAAATTGGAAGCTAACCGCCGTGCCTCCGGTGCCTCGCACCACTATGGTGCCGAATTTTAAAATTCTCCCCAAAATACTCTGCATTACGGATATGCTTTCGATTTTTTCATATTTTAGCTCGACCGTTTCGCGACTAATAAGGCCCTTTTTGCCGATTATACGCTGATTGGTGATAGCAAGCTCGTTTGTCTTTAAAACAATAAACCCGTGAATTAGCGCCGCTATAAAACCGCCAAAGCATATGAATGAAAGTCTATCGTCTTTATTTATGATTCCAACTATCGCGGGAATCAATATGACGATAGCGGAGATAAAAACCGCCCAGTGAATTTTGGCTTTAGCAATTACATTTTCGCCATTCAGAAGGTTAGACTCTACGTAACCCATAAATATCCTTTAAAAGAATTTGAGACTTGAATTATATCCCCCCCATTAATCTGGACTTAAATTTCGTGTAGCGAAGGTTTACACGACGGCGGATTGGACGATCGGAATTTGCGCGTAAAATTTGCATTAAATTTTACTTTGTCGGCTGCGAAATTTAGCGCAAAATTTATAGCTAAATTCTGCGCGTTAGACTTTTAAAATTTTAAATTTAGCAGCGCGAAACTGCCTCTCTCGCGCCCTGGGAGATCGTCGCATACTGCGTAAATTTATCGAAGTTCCCGAAGTTTAGTGAAGCCCACGCGGTAAATTTATAAATACGCTAAATTTTATAGCCGTGCAATACGTTTGAAATTTTAGCGCGCGATAAAACCCAGTGCGATTGAAACCTGCCCTTGCGAATATAGAATTTTGTTAGAGCAAAGTGTGAAACCTGCTAGCGTGCGCAACGGTGCGAAATTAAATTTAAGCGCGCTAGCCTAAATTTGAAATTTTGTAGCCGCCCGCTCTAAAATCCGAGCGCTTTTTGAATCGCGAGCGTCTGGGCTACGACGCGCTCTAGCTGCTGCAAATTTAGCATATTCGGTCCATCCGAAAGCGCATGAGCGGGATCAGGGTGTGTTTCGTAAAAAAAGCCGTCCACGCCCACGGCCGCCGCCGCTCGTGCAAGGTATGGCACGAAGCGCGAATCTCCGCCGCTCGTAGCGCCGATACTAGGCATCTGCACGCTGTGCGTCGCGTCGAAAATGACCGGCGCAAACTCGCGCATAATCGGCAGCGAGCGCATATCGACGATCAAATTTCCGTAGCCGAAGGTACTGCCGCGCTCGGTGAGCCAAACGCCGTGGCGGCGCGCCAGATCGTGCATGCCTTCGCCGCTTGGCTGCGGGGCGTTTTGAGCAGAATTTGCAGCGCCCGAAGCATCGCAAGCATAGGTGGAATTTTGCGCGTCCAATCGTGCACCGCAATAATTTTGCGCGTCTAATGCCGAAGATCCGCTATCCGCACCGCCTCGGGCGCCGCTTTGCGCGCCGCAAATTTCAGCACCGTCGGAGCAGGCGCTGTTTTTAGCGGCCTTTGTATCGCCGGATACCGCGCCGCTTTGCGGAGTATAAGCCCGTGCGCTGCGAGTTTGCAGCACCTTTTCGACGCTGTGTTTCATCGCCTGCGGTGATAAAAACTGACCTTTTTTGATATTTATTACCGCTTGCGTGCTAGCTGCGGCGACGAGAAGGTCGGTTTGGCGGCACAAAAACGCAGGTATCTGCAGCACGTCGGCGACGCGCGCGGCGGGCTCCGCCTGGTAGCTTTCGTGGATGTCGGTTAAAATTTTATAGCCGAATTTTTCCTTTACCTCGGCTAAAATTTCACAGCCGCGCTCAAGTCCTGGGCCGCGGAAGCTTGAGATGCTGGTGCGGTTGGCTTTATCGAAGCTGCTTTTGAAGTAAAATTCCACCCCGCTCATTTCGTTAAATTTGCGCAAACTTTCCGCGACTTGCATTATCAGCTCGCGGCTTTCGATCACGCAGGGTCCTGCGATCAGTATCATGAAATATCCTTTTTTAAAATTTGCGCGATTTTAGCGAAATTTTACTAACTCTTAATAGGGCTTGCCGAAAAATTTCTCGTAATGCTCGTAAAAGCGCTTGTAGTAGGGGTTTGAGTAGCGTTTTCGCATGCCGTAGTTGTAGCATTCGATCGTGTCTTTTATATTTTTATTTTTGGCATTCCAGCATTTGCGCAGGATTTTGGCGCATTTGGTGAGGTTGTACATCGGGTTGAATATATAATCTATCTCGTTTTGGCTGAAATTTACGGCGTTTAACTGCCCGAGCCCCACGTCGATGCTAAAGCCGTCCTCGTACAGGTACTTGGCGATCTGCACGGCGTAAATTTCGTTTGCTGGTATGATCGTAACGACCCATTTGCTGGAATTTAGGCTGTAGTTGCTCGTTTTGATGCGGATATTTTGATTGCGCAGGCCTGCGAAATAATCGGCGTTTGCTTTGTTTGTTAAAAAGGAGATCGTGTAAGGCTCGAAGTCGCTTTCAATTTTGACGATGGTGTAGAGGATCTCGGGCTTGACGCCTTCATTTTGCGCTACTGCGGCGATGGCATTTACGATCTCGTTTGGCGAGTAAGCGGGGGCTTGAAGCGCTAAAAACAGGGCGAAAACCAACTTTTTCATCTAAATTTACCGAGCCTTTGATAAAATTTTATGTCACAAGTATAGCACAATTTCAGTCTTTTCATCATTGTTTAAGTGAAAATTAATCGTATTGGATATATAATCACATTTCTTTTTTAAACCCAAACGGTCGCTTAGCTCAGCTGGTAGAGCGCCACCCTTACAAGGTGGATGTCGCAGGTTCGATCCCTACAGCGACCACCATTTTGAAATCCTTGGATTTCATACTTCTTTAGCACTTGCGCTGCGAGTGTAATTTTTGGTGCGACGGTAGTTCAGCTGGTTAGAATGCCGCCCTGTCACGGCGGAGGTCGTGGGTTCGAGCCCCATTCGTCGCGCCACTTCTTACGATGTCTTGCTAGCTCAGTAGGTAGAGCATCTCACTTTTAATGAGGGGGTCGTTGGTTCGAATCCAACGCAGGACACCACTTTTATTACTAATTAAATCGTAAATTCTATGATTGATCGTTTATATCTAAAAGCCAAAAATAAGTAAGGATATAAAATGAAATTTTTTCTCATCATACTTAGTATATTTCTTTGTATTTATATTGTTCTTTCGGTGCTAAGTTTTTCGCCTTGTGATATTAACGATATGTTGAGGCGAAACTACAATCGTATGGAGCAAAAATGCAGATTAAAATTGATACGACGAGCTAATAATGGCAACAGCGGGGCATATAGGCGACTTTTCTATTTTTATGAATCTTATTTTTTAGATAGATATTGTGTAGATCAAAAAACGCAGCAAGAATTAGACAAAGAGGAGCTAGATTTTATTAAAAAATTTCATTCTGGGAATTTAAATCTATGCACGAATAACGACTTTATAGTTGGTTTATTAAAAAAGTGCGTTTTGAGGGAGGGAAATTTCACATTATGTACCGAGCGGATCGGAAAGGAAAAAGAGATTAACATGGATGAAGTCATACATCTATATTACACGGATAAAAAACCAAAAGAATAAGAGCTTTCATGAAAAATAAAATTTACTTTATTGCCGCTGCTATAATATTATTTGCGTGGATATTTTATCTATATAAAGAGCAAAGCGCCTCTTGCGATATAAAAGATCTTTTTATGGGCGATACTGAAATAACAAAAGAGTGCAGAATTGCTATAATAAGGCAATTTGACAAGAATGGTAACCCTCGCGCATATAAGCGATTGAGTTTGGTTTATGGAAAAATTTTAAGCGAAAGACCGACAGAGGAGGTTTTAGATGAGCTAGATCAAGAAGAGATAGAATTTTTAAAAAAATTGTATCCTGATTCAGAAATTTTATCTAAAGAGTTGCCAAGCAGAAAATAATCGATTTTTATAAACGCAAATTTGCCATAAAGATGGCTAAAATTAATAAAGAAATGAAAAAGGACGGTGATTGATGGACTTAGAGCTTTTATACCGAAATTCAACAAATTCTGATAAATTCAGCATTAATTCGTTTGTCGGAAAATTTATCTATCAAAAAACTTGGTCGGATTGCGACTATTGGAAGTTAGATAAAACTTTAATGCAGATTTTGAGCTTTTATCATAACAAAACGCTTCCAAGAGAAATTTTCGTCGCAATAATAGCAATATTTAATGATGTTATCGGCGTGGAGGACAAATCGGAAATTTATGTAAGCAATATATTGTGTGCGAAAAACAGCGACGGCGTAGTACCTAGAATATATGATAGATTTGAAAGATTAAATGTTCTGTGCAATAGCATCGTATTCAAAGAAAAGCTTAGCAATAGCGGTTTTTGGTATGTTCCAAAGGATTAATGCAATGAATCTTGTAAATTTTTATCGAAATACCGCATTTGATGATAGATATGATGCAAATTCCTTTATAGGTATGATTTTAGATAATAATCTATGGTCCGATGATGAATATTGGAAATTGGAAGCCGATTTAAAAAAGATTTTGCAGCATTATAAAAACAAAGAGTTGGACCCAGAAATAATGCAAGGCATTATTTCTATCTCTAATGATATATTTCTAAACGGAAGTTGGCGCGACGTAGATATAGACGCAAAAAGCGAATGTTTTAAAACGGATGAATATCAAGAAGATACAAAGCCAAATATTTTCGATAGATTTCGCCGTATAAAAAGCTTATTATTGGCGGTTGCGTCAGGGGATGAAAATTTTTATAAAATTAAATTTTTCTATGAAAATTAATATAAATGATCTTTGCTTCGCAAATAAGGTGTATAATTTAGCAAAAGCAAAAATTACGGTGGATAAAAATGAAAAAGTTGTTAAATTTGACAAATAGTAGTTTAAGACTGAGCGATATAAATTTTAGCAGCTTTAGTGCTTCTAAAAACTGGATCGGTTTCTTTGAGATCGAAAGCAGGGGCTGGCTAAGCGGAGTAAGCTTAGCGATAAAATTATTCGATAACTTTTTCAGAGAATATGGCGATGAAGTATTTATCGTCAGCGCGCTAATGCGTGATGATAAAGTATACAAAAAATATAAAGCAATCTCGCAGGTAAAGCCGTTATACGATAAATTTAAAGATCTTGGAATTTTGCAAGAACAAAATGAGTATTTTTCTCTGGCTAGAGATAAAGAATATCCGTTGCCCGCTATGTGCATAAGAATGGATATTCTGAAATGGGACGACATAAAAGAGCTGGCTAAATTTTTAATGTGCTATGATTATTCTATAAACGAATGGTGCTTTATAGTTTTTCCGAGTTTAAATTTAGCCGTCTATCCGCATGATAGCAAGGGTTTTGGCTGTATAGGGCTAAACGACGAGATTAAATATGGAATCAACTTTTTAAAATTTTGCGAGAAAAACAGCAAGGCAAAAGTGACGATAGATAAAAAAGAGGTTAATTTGAACAAAGCGGTTTTTCTTCTGCCTAAAAATAATGAAGAGCTATTTTCCAGAGTGCAAGAAGTAAGAGAGATAAAAAGAGGAACTTTGTATGCCGATCCGAATTTAATTAAATTTATTGCTCTTAGCGGCTCAATCAAAGATCTGAAAATATCGCAATTAAAGCAGCTATTGCGCGAAGGCTTGATCTATCTTGACACAGGAATATTTTTTATCAAGAATCTTAAAAGAGAAAGAATAGCCACAACAGAGAACATTTTAATTAATTCTTCAATATATCAAGGCTTAAGCGATTTTGAGTGGTCGATCAATGAAGTGGAGATCAAAAATCCAAATTTAAAGGAAGATGATTTTATTAAAGAATGCCTTTTATTTTTGAAATTGGTAAAGGGAAAGATCGAAAATATGGCTATTGAGAACAACAGATTTGCGTTATGTTTGGATTTCTATAATATCGATGGACTGAGCGCAGATTTCGAGCTTTATACTTTAAGAGATAATGAAAAGATCGTAGATTTTTCAGAGGCTAAATTTAATCAAAGCTCGGTGTATGTAATTGTATGAAATTTATTTTCTAGACATGATTAAAGTATAAAATTTATAACTATCATCCCAAAAAGAAGGCATAAAATGACATATATAAAAACTTATCCCGATACGGTAGAGATGAGTGATTTTTTTGGTTTTTATCCGGATGAAATAGATAGTGATATTGGAAAATATACGTTCGAAATAAACGGGTTAATATTTACATATTGCATAGTCGAGGGATGGGTGGAAATTACTATAAAAACAGGCGGGGAGACAGCTGTGGAATTTACCGCCGAATGTATCGAATCCTTAAAAATCAGAAGAAATAAAGATGGCGAATTTATAGAGATAGGACAAAATTTTGCTATAGACAGAATGGTGCAGATAGAACTGTATATAAGACCGAAAATTTTATTAAAATATGTGAGTTTAGAATGCTAGATGAAGCCCACATCCCAATAAAGGAAATCCAAATGCAAATTAATGGAAAACATATATTTCGCAAGGGCGTGCTTCTGTACAGACTATGCGTAATGGCTTCTTTGGAATATCAAGATAAATATCTTGTGCACACTACAGATGAAGATTGCGAAAATCCTAAGGAGATGGTATATTTTTTATGTGATTCCTGCGCTAATGCCCTATTGGAGGAATTTGAATTTTGTTTCTTGCCATACGAAAGGGATGCGCTAAGAGAGCTTAAGTCTCTTATTCTTAAAAACTTTAAGGACGATAGATCGTTATACGTAGATGATTATGAATATTTGGTCTATCACAATAAGTCCTGGATAGAGGTCAGGGGGCTAGCTCTAAAAACAATCCATATTTTCGGATATGATTTAGATGACTTTAACTATGACTTCGATTAGGCTTGATTTGGAAATGCGGTTTTAAATGAATAAAAAGACGTTTTTAACTATTTTATCGGTAATAATCGAAGATGGCGATTATGTCTCTTTATGGGAAATCGTTTGAGAATTAAATTCTATTAACGTTGCCAATTCGCTTAAAGTGGCGAAAGAAATTTTATTGTTCTTATGCGAGCAAGGTTATATAAGATTGTTTAGTTCAAATTGGGGTTATGATACAGAAATGAAAGAGATATGCGATAAATCTGAAATTTTAAATATTTTAAGAGATGATAAAAATTACGAGCCGGTCGGCGTAAATAGCAAATACTTTGGCGTGACTGAAACGCAGCAAGGAAGAGCTTATTATGCAAAACAAGGCTAAAATGCGAAAAACAATAATTTGGACGGTATAAATGAGAATAAAAGCGCTTGATCTAAATTTAAGTCCATATGTATATTTCTTTAGTGAAGCGGAAGATTTTAGATTTAAGATTTTTAAAGATTTTCAAGCTGTAAGCGGGAAAAGATCACTGGATTTTTATAAGCTCGAGGCGTTTAGTCTAATGAAAAGCACCGAGGTTTATGAGACCGACTCTATCGCCAGCACATTAATTCATAATTTTAGTTTATGCGATGAGAATGTAAAAGATATTTTAATAATGCTCTTTGGGCAGTTTTATCTAAATAATTTCATAGATACCGACATAAAATATAAAACTAGCGCTAATATAAATTTAAATATGAAGAAATTTGAAGAATGGAAAATTTTAAGAGAAAATTTTTTTTATAATTTAGATAATTTTGTAGCCCGTTCATACGAACCTCTAAAAAATTATACTCGCGCAGACGGTGCCTTTTGGGAAGAGCCGAATCGGTGGTGTCATCATAATATGTATATGTTTATCACAGAATGCGGCAAAAAATATTATGATGAAATTTT
>CAURUA010000044.1:0-16516 GCA_963528045.1 uncultured Campylobacter sp.
TGAGCGTAGCCGCAAATTCCGCAGACGCGCTCTGCTAAATAGCCCATCTGATCATAATTCATTCGGTTTTCAGCTAGTTTCTCCATACCGCGGTGTTGATAAAATAAGCGGTAGTCCGCATCGATAATCTCATCGCCGTCGCAAAATAATCTGAAGTGTCCCGGCTCATCGCTCGTTACGTGAAGAGGTCCAAGTGGAACATCTACTACGCCGTCGCCGCTAGGAAATAAAAACTCTGCATTAGGCTCGTCTTTATGATCTACAGGATCAGGTCTATAGCGATAGTCCATCGCGTCTTTGCGAAGCGGATGAAGCCCATCCGGCCAATCGTCGCTTAGCACCAAACGGCGTTTATCAGGCAAACCCTCAGCGATTAAGCCGAACATATCGAAAGCTTCTCTTTCGTACCATACGCAAGCAGGCACTAAAGGAGTAACCGACGGGAATGTAGGATCCGATCCGGGAATTAGCGTCCTAACGGTGATGAAGCATTTATCCTCTGCGGCGAAATCCTCCGCTTCGGTCATCTTGCCACCTTCCATAGATATTGCATAGTAAAGCGCGAAATTTCCGTTTAGCTCGCGCTCATCGTTAGGGATCATCGTGCTGATAAAACCGCCGATGTCATAATATAGGGTCTTAACCGCAAGCGGTAGATCATTTCTATCCACTAAAACGGTGATTTGATCCTCGGCTTGGCGGGTAACTTCTAAGACCTTGACTTTGGTCTTTAAAATTTCTATAAATTTATCGCCTCTCATTTTTAACCTCTCATCATTATTCTAACGCCGTTTTCGACGAGCATCCAAAAATCACCTACGTGCCATATGCCGAAAATTATCACTAAAGCGCAAAGCAAGATTAGCGGTAAATTTTCAAACAAGCTCATCTCTTTAGCATAAACCACTTCACCTTTAGGCGTACCGAAGCTCGCTAGATTAAAGTGCGCGAAGTCCGCGATGAAAATAATTACGAGCGCGATCGCAAATAATGCTACGGCTATGTATTGACCGCTGGCTATCGCGCCTTTGAAAACGTTAAATTCGCTTACAAAGATCGCAAACGCAGGAACACCTACGAGCGAGCAGACCGCAGCACCAAACATTATCGTAGTAAGCGGAGCGATTTTTACCATGCCGCCCATTCTAGTCATATCTTTGTGACCATAAATTCTAGCGATATTACCGGTAGAGCAGAATGCAAGAGCCTTGGTAAAGCTGTGAGCTAAGCAGTGAAAGATCGCGGCAAGCAAGCCGAAATATCCGCCGATGCCTAGCGCAAATGCAATAACACCCATATGAACGACCGAGTGGTAAGCAAACATCCTCTTTACGTCGTGCTGACGAACGAGGAAAATTCCTGCTATAAATAGCGTGATCGTACCGGAAATTAACATTACGGATTGAACAAAGTCAAAGCCTACAGCTTGAGCTGTAATAGCGTAATATCTAAATATCGCTAGCATCGCACATTTTAAAAGTACGCCCGAAAGTAGTGCTGAAATCGGAGCCGGACCTTCTGCGTGAACATCAGGAAGCCAAGTGTGAGTAGGAGCAAGTCCCGCTTTGGTTCCAAAGCCGATCAACGCAAAGATAAAGATAAGCTTAGCAGCGTCGCCGTTTAAATTTTTGGCATTATCCATAATGCTCGTCCAAAGCATAGAAGCCTCGCCGTCGCCTGTAATTTTGAATGTAGCCGCATATAGTAAAACGGTCGCATAAAGTGCAAACGCTAAGCCGATCGAGCATATAACGATATATTTGTAACCGCTCTCGGTAGATTTTTTGTCTTTATGAATAGCGACCAAAAATACCGAAGCTAGCGTAGTAGCCTCTACCGCAGCCCACATAAACGCGACGTTATTACAGATCACGCTAAGCGTCATCGTAAAAACGAAAACGTGGCAGAGCGCGTAGTATTTTCTAAGATCGCTAAGATCCAGATGACCGCCTTGTATCTCCCACTTCATATAGGTGGTGGAGTATAAATTCACCAAAAAGCCCGTTACGGCGATTAGCACTAAAAATACGCAACCTAGGCTATCTAGGAATAGGAATTTATCGTATGCATAAAACGCCTCGGCATTGCCGCTTAGAAGCTTGCCTACGTTACAGAGTAGCCCTGCAGATGTAACCCCAGAAATCAAAACGTGTAACGTGCTTAGAAGCTTGAAATTCTTAGGGCATAAGAATAATATCAGCGCTCCGAGCAACGGAAAAATTAATATAAAAGCTAAACTATTCATCATTAACCCCTTAAATTCGAAGCTTTAGACGTATCAAGTCCGTCATAGGCTTTGTAAAATCTAATCGCCAAAACGCTCATAATGATAACCGCAAAGATCGCGTCGGTTAAAATTCCAAGCTCGACTAGCTCGTGAGAGTTGTAGGCCATAAGCGCAAGGCTTAGGTGGATGCCGTTTTCAAATAGGCAGTAAGCTAGAATTTGCTTGATGAAAGAATTTCTTAGCATGAAGCCAAAAATTCCCATCATAAACACCGTTACCGCCGCAATTAGTGCGATCTTTTCTTGAATTAGCGAAAATTCTACGAGGATCGGATTGATTGTCATTGCAATCGCTAGCGAAAATCCCATCGCAATAACGGGGCTTACGAAAAAGCCGCCTACCGGCTCATCCTCGCTGATCACATCCAGCTTTTTAACTAGCCAAAATAAAATTCCTGGCACGAAAATAACCTTCGTAAAAAACGCCACTATCGCCCAAATTCTAAGTTGCGGCGCATTGAAGTTAGAATACAGCATAAAAAATATGCTTACCAAAAGTAGCGTCTGAATCGCGTAAATTCCGATCGAAAGCTTTAAATTTCTAAGTCCGAATACCGCGAGTGACGTTACGATCATACAAATTGCTAAAATATCGATACTATTCATCTTAAAATCCTACTACGTAAAGCGTTAATGCCGCAAAAGCAATGGCAAGAGCGCCGCATGAAATTTTGCGCATGCTCGAAGTCATTCTGAAGCGCGGTCCAAAGTTGTCGATGAAAACGGCTGCTACGTAAAATACGCCGGTTTTTAGCACAAAGATTATGATCGCCAAAAACGGATTGCTAAAATTCCACGGCTCAAATATCGTTAGGAATAATCCGATCATCGCAAATTGCTTCAAAATAAGCGCCGCTTGCACTAAGCCTAGATCGCTGCCTGCGTATTCGCCCAAAAGTCCTTCTTGAAGCTCTTGCTCGGCTTCGGCAAGATCAAATGGCTTTCTGCCAGTCTCGACATACATGCACCATAAAAACGCAATCGAAGCGACAGCAAAGCTTGGAATTTGATAGCCGATCTGACCGCTGCGTACCATCTGCTGGATCTCAACTAAATTTGAAGTTCCCGCAGCCATCATTACTACAATTAGGCACATCATCATAACAGGCTCGACAAAAACGGCAAGCATCTGCTCGCGTCCACCGCCGGTTGCGGCAAACGGGTTACCGCTGTCTATCGAAGCCGCACCGAATACAAAGCGCAAAAGCGCGCCTAGATATAGGATAACGAAAATATCCGAATACGCTCCGAAAAGGGTATCTTTGCTGTATGTAATAGGAATAGCCGCCAAAATCGCCGCCGAAGTAGCGAAAAGGAAAAATGGCGCCCATCTAAATACCCAGTGGCTGCACGCAGGAACGGTCCTGCCGCGCTTAAAAAGCTTAATAATATCGCGGTAAGTCTGGAAAAAATCGCTTCCTTGTTTCGACTGAAGTTTGGCTCGAAGTTTTCTCGCCATACCGTCGAAGAGTGGAGCGACTAGGACGATAACCGCGACTTGAAATATCATTAAAAATATAGTTTGTATAGTCTGCATCTCAAACCTCCTAGATCAAGAAATATCCGACGCCCAGTATCGCGCAAAGATAGATTAGGATGTAAAGCGTATATAAATTTGCATAGCCGCTTTGAATAATTCCTATCTTATCGGCGATCTTCTTACTCCAATCGATTACCGGTTGATAAATCATCGTCCACCAAATGTCTTGTGGGTGGTTGTGATACTCGATCGGTCCGAAGTAGCCGTTTTGCTCTATTCTGCGTTTATGACCTCTAAATAGCCAGTCCATAATCTTTCTTAAATCGCCGGTAAAAGGACCGCCGGTCATCTGCATGCGAGGGCTATATTTAAAGCCGCATGCCCAAGGATCGGTCTCGCGAGGTTTGTCGCGATTTGCTTTCATAACTGCTAGGATGATAAACGGAAGCAGCATTGTAGAGCACAAAATCACTGCAATAAGAGGAGTTGAGACGATACTTCCCAAAGGCGAAGTGATTGACGAAGCGCCTAGGCTTGCAACATACCCGCTATTGGAAGTGATAGAATTTACTGCCTGCATTATGTAATCAACTATGAAGTGTGCGCCCACACCAAATCCCACGCAGCCTATCATCAAAATGATCATTCCTAAAACCATTCCTAATGGGCTTTCTTTTGCATTTTCCCAAATTTTTTCATCCCTTGGGGTTCCTGCGAAGATTACCGCATAAAGCTTAAGGTGCATACCGACCAAAACGCCGGTGAGTGCAAGAGCGACCACCGCTAAAGAGAAGGCGTATCTGATGAAAATTCCGCTTTCCTTAGCACCTTGAAGCATTCCTTGATAGGTAAACCACTCTGAGACGAAGCCGTTTACCGGAGGGAGTGCTGCGATACCCATGATACCGATAAACATACCGATAGCGGTTAGAGGCATTTTTTTAGCTAGCCCTCCTAGCACGTCCATATTCTGCGTATGAGTAGCGTGGATTACAGAGCCTGCGCATAAGAATAAGAGGCCTTTGAATATCGCGTGGTTTACTACGTGGTAGCAGCCTGCTAAAAATCCAACTGCGGCTAGCGTTACATTGCCTGCTGCGACGCCGTAAATTCCGGTGCCAAGACCTAGTAGGATAATTCCGATATTTTCGACCGAGTGATACGCAAGAAGCGCTTTAAAGTCGTGCTGGCACAACGCGTATAAAACGCCAAAAAGCGAACTAGCTGCTCCTAGGATCAAAACTGCAAGCCCAAAATAGATGCTTAGCGGCAAAAATAGCGTAAATTTAACAAGGGTAAAGAGCGCTACTTTAATCATAACACCGCTCATCAGTGCAGAGACGTTCGATGGAGCCGCAGGGTGAGCTTGCGGTAGCCAAACGTGAAAAGGCCACATTCCTGCTTTTGAGCCGAAGCCGACCAAAAATAGTATAAAAGCAGCCACGGAAGCGCCCATCGGCATATTTACTTTTCCCCACTCTGCAAATTCGAAGCTGCCTGCGTAGTTTGCAATGATAAGTAATCCACAGGTTATACAAAATGCACCGATCTGCGCTATACCTAGATATACCATAACAGCTTTGAGCGTGCCTTTGCCATCGTTTACTATGATTAGAAATGACGAAATTAACGTCATAAGCTCCCATAAAACAGCGAAGCAAAATACATTATCTGCGCTGATGACTAAAAGCATAGATAAGATGAAGGTATTAAATAAACATGCAAAAACGCCGATATTTGCCTTTCCGATATATTCCTCAGCGTAGCTCATACCGTAAACGCTACTTGCAAAGCCTATAAAAACGACTACGAAACTGAAGAAATTTCCAAGCGGACTTAAAGCAAATTTTGGCGCATATAAGAAAGTGCCGCCCAAAACGAAGCTATCGCTTACGCCCATATTGGCTACGAAATGACACATCGCATAAAAACAGCTGATAGCACCTAATCCAAATCCCACCTTAACGGCAGTTTTTGGAGCGCAGTATAAAAGAATACTAATTACTGCACTGACGATAAATAAAGTATAGACGCTTATCATTTTGCGCCTCCTTCTTTTTTGGCGACGCAACTGATTTCGCCGTTTAATACGTCTTTTGCAAAAGCATTAGCCGCATCGTAGTCTATCGCAAAGCCCAATTTATGCTTACCCTCTTTAGGATCTATCATAATGATAGCGCTGGTTGGGCAAACCTCGACGCATGCAGGACCATTCTCGCGTCCGTTGCATAGATCGCATTTGATGGCGGTGCTTTTGGCGCCCGCTTGGCTTTCGATCTCGAGATAATACTTCGGCTCGACCGCATAATTTACTGACGGCATAAGCTCGGCATTCGAGCTGATCGCGCCATAAGGACAGGCGAGCGTACACATCTTGCATCCGATGCAAATTTCTTCGTGTAATTCGATATAGTTATTATCGAAGCGAAGCGCACCGGTAGGGCAGACGTTTGCGCATGGTCCGTCATCGCACTGCCTGCACTGCGTAGGCATAACGCCGTAAGCCTGTCTAAGCACGGTAAGTCGCGATTTGGCAAGCTTGCCGCGCTCGTAGGCACTTGAGTAACAGGCCGCCATGCACGTCGTGCAACCGATACATCGTTTGTAATCGCAGATTACAAATTTATGTTGTTTCATACCTTTCTCCTTGACTTAAGGAATTTTAAAAATTTTTTACTAAAAATTTTGGTGTAATTATATTTAAGTCCGTAAAAAAATTCCGTCATTTATCTGACGATATTTGGAATTTATTTGATAAATTTGCTTTCAAAGCTTAAATTTGAAAACTAATTTCTTTTTTAAACCAGTTCGTTGATTATTTGCTTTAAAAGTCTAGTATATCAGTATTAAAGTATATTTTAAAATTTAAATTGCTATTTAAATTACCCCAACTTACTCCTAATTATAATTGAAAAAATTCTTTTAGCTTAAGACAAAATTTCAATTTTATTTTAGGTAAGAATTTATATAATTGTGCCGAAATTGCATATATGGTAATTTTGCATGTTTAGTATTTTCGAAAGGAGAAAATATGGCGAATAAAGGCAAGGTCATATGCCCTTATTGTGGCACAGGCTGTCAAATCGAGCTGACTGCGGAAGACAATTATATCAAATCTGCAACCGGCGTAAGCGACAACCCTGTAAATCAAGGTTGTTTATGTTTGAAAGGTTATTACGGATGGAATTACGTAGGCTCTAGAGATAGGCTTACTACTCCGCTAATTCGTAAAAAGAATGGCAAATTTAGTAAAGACGGCGATTTGGTCGAGGCTAGCTGGGACGAAGCGCTTGATTTGGTTGCCAAAAAGATGCTCGAAGTTAAAGAAAAATACGGCGCCGACGCGATAGCCGGAAACTATTCCGCACGCTGTACGCATGAGGATAACTACGTAGCGCAGAAGCTACTTAGAATTTTAGGCACGAATAATATCGATCACTGCGCGCGCATTTGACACGCTCCGACTGTGGCAGGTCTTGCCAAAACAATCGGTAACGGAGCGGCTACAAATAGCTTCACGGAGATCGGAACTCACAGTAACTGCATTATGATGATCGGCTCAAACCCGGAAAATGGTCATCCGATCGTAGCTATGCACGTTCAAAGAGCGTTAAATAGAGGCGCTAAACTCATCGTTATTGATCCGGTTAAGACGGAATTTGCAAATCGCGCAGATATCCACCTCCAGCTTGAGCCGGAGCACAATATCCCAGTCATCAACGCTTTAATCCATGCTATTATCGACGAGGATTTGGTAAATCACGAATTCGTTGAGAAATACACCAAGGGTTTTGAATATGTAAAAGAGGCGGTTAAGGATTATTCGCCTGAGGCCGTAGCTAAATACACTAGGTTAAACGCTGAAGATATTAGAAAAGCGGCTAGAATTTACGCTACTACGCGACCTGCGGTTATCACGCACGGAATGGGTGTAACTCACTTCAATCACGGCGTGGGTGCGGTTTGTGATATTTCAAATTTAATGCTTGTAACGGGCAACGTAGGCGAGCTAGGCAGTGGCGATCTACCGATCCGCGGACAAGAAAACGTCCAAGGCTGCTGCGATATGGGAATGCTTCCTAACGTATTTACTGGCTATAAAGCTGTGACCGACGAGAGTGCCCGTGATTGGTTTGAGCGCCAGTGGAATTTACCGAAAGGTCATCTAAATGGCAAGATCGGCATTCATAAAACCGAAGTGCCTGACGCAATTCTTGATGGTAGGGTAAAATTCTTCTGGACGATGGGCGAAAACCCAGTTATGACCGATCCGAACGCAAACCACTTCTTGCGTGCGATTTCGCAGGTAGAGATGTATGTGATCCAAGATATTTTCTTAACCGAGACGAGCCGCAAAGCAGATGTCGTGCTTCCTGGAGCTTGCAGCGGCGAGAAGGAGGGCACTTATGCTAACGCCGAGCGCCGCGTACAGCATAGCGAGATTGTAGTTGCCCCTCCTGGACAAGCTAGACAAGACTGGGCTATCATCTGCGAGCTTGCCAGACGCCTAGGTCTCGGGGATTATTTCACATTTCAATCTCCAGAGCAGATTTGGGAAGAGGTGCGCAGGGTAGCTCCGCACAACTACGGCGGAATGAGCTATTACCGCATCAAAAAATACCACGGACTTCACTGGCCGTGCCCTGATGAGAATTCTATGGGCGGACCTGCATTGTATCTTGATAAGAAATTCTTTACTCCGGACGGTAAAGGAAATTTCGTTCCAGTTCTATTCGTGGATGATAAGAGCAAGATCGAAAGCGCCAAAGAGGAATTCGCAAAGCGTATGAATATGCCGAAAGATTATCCTGTAATGGCGGGCTCCGTGGACGAGAAGACCGACGAGGAGTTTCCAATCCAGCTTCTAACTACGCGTAAGGTTTACGAGTACGCAGGAGGCGCGATGACTAGGCGCTCTAAGACCGTCGAGCAGGGCGGCGACGCGATAGGACCGATTGCGGAAATGAATCCGAAACTCGCCGAGCGATACGGAATTTCACAGGGCGATTTCATCGTTGCGTGGAGCCGCTACGGCTATATCGCGATCAAGGCAGACATCACCGAGTGTATAATGGATGGTATCATTCAGATGTCTTATCACTACTGGGAGAGCTGCTGCAACGAGCTAACCAGCGGCGGCTGGGATCTAATCGCCAAAACGCCTACGTTTAAGGCAGCGATTCAGATTAAAAAGATCGATGAAGAGGAATTTTTGCGTATCCGCGAGCTTAAGCGTATTAAGTTTCAGACCAATAAGGTCGTTTACGACGACTTCCACCACCATCCGATTAAATTCTAAGAATTTAATCTTATCCGTAGATTCGGGGGCTATGCTCTCGAATCTATTTTTTAACGATCAATTCAAATAATATGAAATTTTGGCGATCTAGCCGTCTTGCAATATTTTAAAGATCAAAAATTTCAAGAATTCAATAAATTCCGCGGTATTAATACGCTTTCTTTGTGTAGTTGAACTATCGATAAGAGGATGTGGAATTTATCTGCTATTGCGTTAATAGATGCGGCGGCAAGAGATCAGCCGTTCGTGATTTATCAAATCCTAATAAATTTAGTCTTAATCAGAGCGGCGCAATGGAGTAAATTTTAAAGATAAGCATCATAATAAGGCTTATTTTATCGCGACAAATCTTGCCAAATTACATTATTGATTAAATTTTAACGCGCGTAGGCTGATTTTATGCGAATTGGCCTATATTGTTGCCAAGAAATGCCATAATTTTAATAATGCAAATGCAATTTTTGTGATTTTAATAGATGAATGCAAAAGGTCCATAGGCTTTTTAAAGCGCTAGACGCGGCTTTTAGTCTTAATAGTTCCAAATGCCGGTTTCTGGCATAGCTGAGTAGTTTCGCGCTCCGCTTGAAATCCATAAATTTTGATTTTAAAATTTTAGATTTAAAATTCCGAATTCCGTCGTGCTTGGAGCTCGAAATTTTTAGAATTTTGTTTTATCGCGTGTTTTTAGCGTTCTATTTTACGCGGGAGCCCTTTGCTGTGCTAGATCGCGCCGCTTATGATGTTAAAGTTATTGCGCCAAAGCTGCTGCGGCAGAATTCCATCTACTTTATGCAAAAGTAGTTAAAATTTCTGCCGCTTGCCGCTCCTGAGCTATTTATTGCGCCGGTCTGTTCGTCGCGCCTTAATTTTTATCGCTCGCAGCACCCGCTTTACTTTGTCGCGCCTAAATTTTTGCCGTCCGTCGCGTTAGAATCGCTTGCAGCGCTGTGATTTTCGCTGCTTGCAGAATCCGAGTTTGTCGTACCGCTAGAGCCTGTGGAGATTGGATTTGCTGCACTTTCACCCGCGATGCCACTTACGTTATTTATGTAGGCTACGGTACTTATTTTATTCCATTCTCTACCGATTTTCAAAAATGCGCGCTGGCTGTCTAGGATCTCTTTAAACATCGGATCTTTCGCCGCTTCTTCGTCTAAGATTTCATTCGTTGCTTTTTTAAGCGCGGCTATCACGTCCGCAGGGAAGTCGCGCACCTGCACGTCCGGAAACTGCGCTTTTAGCTCCGCCCAAATGCGAGCGTTTTCATAAAAGCCCTTATTTTGGAAGTTCTCTCCGGCAAGTCTTGCTGCAGCCTCTAAGATCGCTTGAAGATCCGCAGGCAGCTTCTCTAGCGCCTTTTGATTTACCAGCAGCTGGCAGTCTCCCATAGGCTCTTGCCAGCCTGTGTAGTAGTATTTAGCCACTTTGTGAAATCCAAGCGGCATATCATAGACGGGGCTTACCCACTCGACCGCGTCGATCGTGCCCATCTCTAACGCCATAAATAGCTCGCCCGTAGGCACCGTGTTTATAGTGGCGCCCAGCTTGCTCATCACCTCTCCGCCTAGCCCCGGTATGCGGAATTTAAGCCCTTGCAAATCTGCGACTGAGTTGATCTCTTTTTTAAACCAGCCACCCATTTGCATGCCGGTAGATCCCATCAAAAAGGTCTTTATGCCGTATTGCGCGAACATCTTATCATTAAGCTCTCGTCCACCACCATAGTAATACCACGCGTGCTGCTCATCAGTAGTCATACCGAAAGGCACCGCCGTCCAGAGCATAGTTTTGGCGTCTTTGCCTTTATAATAATAAAGCGAAGTATATCCTAGATCGTATTGACCGCTTTTGACGAAGTCGAATATGCCAAAGCTTGCCTTGTGCTTACTCGGCGTATCGATGCGGATCTGAAGCCTACCGCCACTAAGGCTTTCGGCGTAGTTTTTAAAATCCTCGGCGGCAGCGCCCAAAACGGGCGTAGTCGCCTCCCACGTACTAGCAAGTCTTAGGCGATATACCTTATCGTCGCCGAAAAGCTGAGAACCCAAAAGCATGAGACATGCAAACAAAAAAATCTTTTTCATTTATATCCTTTCATAAAGTTTTAAATTCATAAAATTTCAAAATTTAGCGCATCGCCGGCTTAAAATTTAATCGCGTTCTGCGTCACTGCTACGAAATTCTGCTTCACGGTGTCTATTTTTATCCACGCGTTGCTTTCTATGCCGGCTTAAAATTTAATCGCGTTCTGCGTCACTGCTACGAAATTCTGCTTCACGGTGTCTATTTTTATCCACGCGTTGCTTTCTATTCTATTTTACGACGCTTCATCTTATAGGCACCTTGCTTTGCAGACGTCTTATTTCGCGACATTTTACTTCTTAGCGCCCTGCCCAAGCTTTTTATTTTACGATGCCTGGCTTTGCGACTATAGAGCGCCGCATTCGTTTTAATTTTGCTACGTTCGGGCGTATTTACTGCGCCATATCTAGCGATAATATTTTATCAAGCGCGCTTTCTTAAAAGCTTCCGGCTCGGATCTTTTTCGCTTAGAAATGACAAAAGTATCTTAAAATGCCATCTCTGCGCTTTTGCAGATAAAATTCTCCCTTCCTTTCAAAGCGAGCTTTGTCATTATTGGCAAGCTTAGACGCTACGCCATTTTTTGATCTTAGACGGCAGAATCGTGCTTTTAAATTTAAAATTCCACAATCTGCGCACTCTTCGCACCGCACTGGCAAGCAAAAATTTAGCCTTTATATTTTAATTTAGCGCCTTAGTTAAGCACAAAATTCCGCGCGGAGTTTCGATGCAAATTCCGCGCGAAGCCTAGATTAGAATTTTACGCAGAGCCACCCCGCGTTGTCTAAAATTTTTTGCAAAATTCCGTGCCGCAAAATGCACTTAAAATTTTAAATTTGCTATTGCGCGGAATTTCTTAGCGTAAATTCTAAGACTTGAAATTTTGCTCTTGTTTGACAGCATAAAATTTTAAAACAAAATTCTGTAGCCGCCATGCCATAAAATTTTATTCGCAAAGCTTGTTTGCTAAATTTTAAAATTTTGAGCCTAAGTCCGCAAAATTCTGCATTCTGTATTTTAGAAATTCTATTTCACAAAATTTTATCTCGCGGATTTCTCGCTTTATAAATTTTACGTTCGATGAAATTTTACTCCGCATAGTTTGCACTTCGTAAAATTCTAGCTCGCAAAATTTCGCTTAAAATTTCGCGAGCTAGCCCTTATTTTCAAATAACTCTGCGTGTTTGCTACGCAAAAACTCGACCACGGCGATCACCTCGTCTGCACCGCTAGCGTCAGAGTTTTGTAGCACGACGTCGATGTTTTCGATATACAGCTGCGCCGCATCGGCGAGCCGATCGCGTTTCACGCCTGCATAAAGCAGCATCGCGTCAAGCAGGATATTAATCTCGTAGATGAGGTCCTGCTCGGCGATTTTTTCGTCATTATTTTTCATCTTCTTCCTTTGAAATTTGAGTTTTTTTCTCGATTAGATCTACGATTTGCGCCTTTACGGCTTCGTACGAGCTCGCGTCCTTAAAGCCCGCAAACATCCCGCCGCTCGCGTTTACGTGCCCGCCGCCGCCGAGGAGCAGCTTTGCCATTTCGCTTACGTCGATCTTGCCGTCGGCGCGGAAGCTGAGTGTTTTCTTGCTCGTTACGTCGATGAAAAAATCGACATCGGGGTTTTGCGTCAAAAAGTCGTTGCCGATGACGCTTACGTTGCCGATATTGTAGGTCAAAATGCCCTTTTTATCGAGATAGCCAATCTCGAAGCGCTGCTTTTGCGCGCTTAGGCGATCGACTACGAAGTGCGAAACGAGATTGCTTAGCGTATCGTCGCGCTCGCTTTTAAAAAATTCTTTCTTTATGCCGTGCAGTGCGCTATCTAGCGCGATGTGTGCGCTCGGCTCGTCTTGAAATTTAAAAATTTTTTCTAGCAAGAAAAAGATATAATCCCTGCTTTCCCGCTCGAACATGATCTTATTGATCTCTTTCGCGCCCGAGACCATGCCGAGGCAGACCTTGCCGAGCTCAAACTCGC
Source organism: uncultured Campylobacter sp. (assembly GCA_963528045.1). Taxonomy (GTDB): domain Bacteria; phylum Campylobacterota; class Campylobacteria; order Campylobacterales; family Campylobacteraceae; genus Campylobacter_B. The sequence goes on from CAURUA010000044.1 coordinate 13,132, forward strand.
TCTGCTCTTTCAGCCAAATATCCACGGCGTTTACGACGCGCACGAGCTTATCCAGCCGCGGCGAGCCGCCGAACATCGCGCTGAAAAAATCATAGGTGATCTTCGTAGCGCAGCGCGAAGAGTCCAGGAAATACCACGGGAATTTCTTCGCGCACTCAAGCCCACTTTGATGGTGATCCAAAAGGATCACGCGGGCGTTGCGACGTGCCAGCTCGCCGCTAAATTTCTCGCACTGCGCGGGCAGTAAATTTAGATCGGTGATTAAAACCAGGCTTTTCTCGTCTGCGTCTGCGGCGAGCCGCTCGTCGATACGGGCGAGGATGAGATCAAATTTTTCGTTTATCTCCTTGCCGTAGTTGGCATTGAAAAATTCCACATCCGTCAAATAGTGCGCCGCGACGAATTGCGCGCCGTAGCCGTCCAGATCGGTGTGGCTTAGGTGATATATTTTCATTTGCGCTCTTTGCCGATGATGTCTGCTAGCGTGATCGTATCCATATACTCATCGACTTTCTCTTGAAGCTCGCCAAACATTAGATTGACGCGGCACAGCGTGCGACCGTTCGGGCAGGCGTCGATCCCCTCGGCGGTGCAGTCAAATACCGTCGCCTTGCGTCTTTCGGCGCTTTTGATGATCTCGCTTAGCGTGATCTCGTCCGCATTGCGCGCGAGCACGAAGCCGCCCTTGGCGCCTTTGAAGGAATTCAAAAGTCCCGCGCGAGCTAAATTTTGTAAAATTTTAGCCAAAAAGCTGCGTGAAATTCCAAGCTCGCTAGAGATCGAATCGACATCCATCGATTCCTCCTTGCCCGCGATGCAGATCATTGAAAGCAGGGCGTATTCGCTTGCTTTTGTAAAAAGCATTTATTTTCTCCTTTGGTGTCAAAGCGTGCATTTTACACAAAGAAAGCAAAAATTTAGGTTAATTAAGTATAATCGCTTCCTATTTTACCGATCAGGAGGTCATCATGGCTTTAGACACGGCTCAAAAAGCACAGATAGTTGCGAAATTCGCTAGAAGAGAGAAGGATACGGGCTCTGCTGAGGTGCAAATCGCGCTTCTTACCGAGAGGATCACGCTTCTTACCACTCATTTGCAAGCAAATCCGAAAGATTTTTCATCTCGCTTAGGACTGCTAAAGCTAGTAGGTCAGCGCAAAAGAATGATGAAATATCTTAAAAACAAAGACTACGCAGTTTACTCCAAGCTCGTTAGCGAGTTAAATTTAAGAGATAAATAAGCTCCTTTGCTCGCAGCGGCGTTTATTTTGTCCGTCGCGATTTATACACGGCGTCCGTCAAACGGCGGGCGCTTTTTTTATGCCTGGAATTTCAGCTCCCGTCTCGCTTACGAAATGTTTAAATTTATTTGGAATTTTTGAAGGTTAGCTAAATTCAGTACGGATGAGTAAATTTAATTTTAAAGGATTTTTGTGAACTATTTCCACGGTATCGCGATTGATGTGAAAAAAGATCCCGAATTTCACACAGAAAGCCCTGCGGATGCGAGTATTTCGAATGATGCAGCTCGTGCAGCGGTATGGCAATTTCGGTTAAAAGGGCAGGGCGCGGACGTTTTTAAAATAAAAACGGACGATGGTTTTTATATTTTTGAAGGCGATGAAATCGCTGGTTATGCTCCCGCTAGCCATGATAGCAAAGAAAAAGAATGCTTAAAAAATATCTCAAAAGGCGTAGATACCTTAGGCGCCTATCGTTTGCCCGAACCGATTTTACCAGGCGGGAGACTCGGAGTGGGTTATATTGCGACCGACATAATAGCTTGCGCCGTATTTTGTATCACCGGAAATTTCTTTATCGGCGGCTATATATGGGGACTTTTGGCTTTTGCATTGTTCGCGATTTGGAATGATTTTTTCTCACGCAGCGATTTTCAAAAAGCTATGAAAAAATACGAAGCGGATAAAGCTAAAAAGATCGAATATGATGAGTTTATAGCAGGTCTTGAAAGGCGTATCGCAAGCGAAAAGATCGACGAAAATACCGGATTAATCACCAAAGTAGAATTGAATCAAATAATGCAAAATTAAGGAATTTTATTCTTTTTTGAATGCGCCGCTGTGCTCGCGGCGTGTTTTAATCGATAAAAATAGCTTTAGTGCAACAAAATTTTATATTGCAAGGTGATGTTTGTTTTGCAAATTTTCTAAAATGCTCGCTGTTACAATTTAAAACTTAAATCTTTTAGGCAAAATACGCGTTATGTCGCTCGCTATTTAAACGCCGCAAAGCTCATAAAATTCGCCCATTTAAAGATACTCTCGACGCGCTTAAAGCCCGCGCTTAGTGCCAAGGCGCGGTTTTCCACCTCGGTGTAGGGTACGAGGACGTTTTCAAGCGCCTCACGTTTTTGCGCGATCTCGTAGCGCGAATAGCCCTGCGCGCGCTTGTAATCCTCGTAAATTTCGATCATCTGACGCGCGAGCGCAGGCTCTTCGTAGATAATCTTTTCGCTAAAGATCAAAACCCCGTCCTCACGCAATCCGTCGTAAATTTTACTCACGAGCGAGGCCCTGCGCGGCGGCCTGATAAACTGCAAGGTGTAGTTTAAAATCACGGCGTCGCAGTCTTCGAGGCTCGCATCCAGTACGTCCGATACGCTAAGATCGAGCTCGGCACCGAACGCTGCCGCCTTGGCGCGGGCGTTTTGTATCATCGCCTCCGAGCTGTCGATGCCGCACAGCCGCAGATCGGGGCGCAGCGCAAACAGCGCCAGCAGCGCGGTCGCAGTCGAGCAGCCAAGATCGATCACGCGCGCCTTTTGCGGCAGTATTCGCGCCAAAAGCTCGCTGCTAAGCCGCGTGCTAGCCTCATAAAACGGCACGCTGCGCCCGATCATATCATCAAAAACCGACGCGACGCTGGCGTCAAACTCAAACTGTTTTTTGATAGGCTCTTTAAAAATTTCGTCTTTCATCCGTTTCCTTTTAATTTTGCTATTTACGCAGCACTCGATTTATACTTCCTACGCATGCTAAACGCAGAATTCTCACGCCGTGCTTCCTGCACTTACGCGACACTCGATTTGCGACCGCTACGCATGGAATTTTTGCGCTTAGTTTGCCCCGCGCGAAGCATACCTAAATTTAAACGCAGCATGAGCACTTTTGATGCAAGCGAGCTGCATCCCAGTTTGCGCCCAACTTCTAGCCCAGATACGCTCGATGCATGATTAAATTTCACGTCTTGCTTGACAGACCCTAAAATTCCGCACCGCGCGAATACATCCTTAAAATTTTGCGCCGTATTTAGCGGGCTTTAGAATTTCGCAGTGTTAAATTTTACGCCGTCAAATCTAGCACTGCCAAAACAGCTCCTTTAAATTCTTTAATTACGAACTTAAACTAAAAGCATAGTCAAAGCT
>CAURUA010000045.1:0-16080 GCA_963528045.1 uncultured Campylobacter sp.
TGCCTGGCTTGGGTGTAGCTCATCCGCGCCGCCTGCCAGCATCATATCTATCAGGCCGAATTTTATCGCTTCGTAGGAGTAGCCGATCGCTTGAGATGCGCTCGTGCACGCAGAGCTCGTGGGGATGAGCCTGCCTTTTAGCCCGTAGTGGATCGCGATATTTGCAGCGACGGTGTGGGGCATCATCTTGACGTAGGAGTTGGCGTTGAAGGTGCTATCCTTGCCATGCAAAATATCTATGACTTCGCCCGTAGCTTTCGCATCGCCGCTACAGCTACCGGCTGCAACGCCCATACGACCGTCTTTTATGCGCTCATCTCCCAAAAGCCCCGCATCCGCCAGAGCTTCACCCGCGGCATCTACGCCAAGCATTGCTACCTTGCCCATCGAGCGGGTATCTTTGCGGCTCCAGTGCGCGGGCGGCGCGTAGTTTGGTATCGGCGCGCCCAGCCTAGTGTTTAGCTCCTCGCCGAAGATATCCCATTCGCTCATATAAACTACGGCGCTTTTTTGCTGCGCCAAATTCTGCTTTATGCTCGCCCAGTCCCGCCCGAATGCACAGACATTGCCAAAACCCGTAATAACTACTCTATTTAACATAATCCACCGTCTATTTTAATAACCTCTTTTGTGATGTATGCGGAATTTTCGCTTAGCAAAAACTCCACCAAATGCGCTACCTCGCTCGGCTCACCGATACGCCCTAGCGGAATCGCGCTTAAAATTTGCTCGCTTGCGGCTTCGTTTATACTTTCGCTCATCGCCGTTTTGATGAGCCCGGGAGCTACTACGTTTACCGTGATCTTGCGGCTTGCAAGTTCTATCGCTAGGGATTTTGCCGCAGCGATTAGACCTCCTTTGCTAGCGGCGTAGTTGCTCTGGCCGCGGTTACCGGCAATTCCGCTAACCGAGCTCATCACCACGATACGCCCGCCCTTTTTGGCGCGGATCATCGGCATTAGCGCGGGCTTCATGACGTTGTAAAACCCGCCTAAATTCGTATCTATCACGCTTTGCCAATCCTCGCGCTCAAACCATACGAAAGAGTTATCCCGCGTGATGCCCGCGTTTAGCACGATGCCCCAGTACGCGCCGTTTGCCTCTATGTCTGCTTCGATACGCTCCTGCGCCGCAGCGGTATCTGCGACGTCAAATTTTAAAATTTGAACTTCCGTCGCGCCCGCGTCCAAGCAGCGCTCCGCTACCTCTTTTAGCTTTGCTTCGTTGCGCCCGTTTAGCGCTAAGCCGTAGCCCTTTTGCGCTAAATTTAACGCGCACGCCTCGCCGATACCGCCGCTTGCTCCGGTAATTAAAATTCTCTTAGCCATTTATACTCTTTAGCATTTCATCGTTCGGGTTCATCACGCTAAGCGTAGCGCTTGCGATATGTTCGCCGCCGCAGCTGATCTCGCAGTCGAAGATATATAGCCCCTCGCCGTCGCTTACGCTCTGCCTCGCCGTCGTGATTACGCGCTCGCCCACCTTCAGGCCTGCGCGCGAAATATCCAGGTTTCGCACGCCCAGCAAAAACCCGAGCCTTGCCTCGCCGTCATTTCGGTAGCCCGAATACACGCCGATGCACTGCGCCATGATCTCCATATACGCGTAGCTGCCGAGCTCTCCGTTTTCGGTAAACGGCGAGTCCTCTTTAACGCTAAATGCACAGCTCGCATATCCGTCGCCAATCTCTAAAATTTCATCCGCGAAGACCATATATCCGCTCTGCGGTAGAATGCTAGAGGCTCTCATACGCGTCCTATTATGGTTACGGCGTTGTCGCCGCCGAAAGCAAAGTTTAGATTCATCGCGGTATCTACGCGCGCTCTTTTTGCTTCGCATGCGAGATTAAATTTAGACAGCGCAGCCGGAATTTCGCTCGTTTGCGAAGTTTGATCCGCAGCGTATTTTAAAATTTTATCGCCTGCGTCTTGCAAATTATCTCCCGCGCCAAGCAAAGCTTTAGACGCAGCCAAAATTTTATCCGCGCTGCTTTTTGAAATTTCACCCTGCGCGTTTTGCAAATTTTCATCGCCCAAGCTGCATGAAATTTGATCGTTCGCGCTGTTTAAAATTTCATCGTTTTGCTCGCCGTGCCGCGCCTGCGCGCCGCGAAAAATTTCAGCCTCCGAGCCGCTTAAAATTTTATCGTTCGTAAAATTCGGCGGAATTACGCCCTGTCTGATCGCCTCGTAGCAGACGGCAAGCTCGATCGCCCCTGCAGCGCCCAGGGTATGTCCGGTCGCCCATTTTGACGAGCTCGCTGGTGCTAAGGGTAGGGCGGCGCTCATAGCCAAGGCCTCCATCGCGTCGTTAGCCGCAGTGCCCGTGCCGTGCAGATTTACGTAGTCGACGCTTTGCAGCTGTGCCGACTTCAGCGCAGTTTTGATCGCTTTGATCTGCATGCGCGCGCTAGGATCGGGCTTGGTGATGTGGTAGGCGTCGGAGTTTGCGGCGTGAGCCAAAAGCGCAACGTCGCTTATACGCTCGCGCGAGAGCACGAATGCGCAGGCTCCTTCGCCTAGATTTGTGCCTGATCGCGCCTCTGAAAACGGCTTTAGCGGCTGCTCGCTTAAAATTTCAAGCGCGCTAAAGCCCTGCAGCGTGAGCTCGTCTAATGCGTCGGCGCCGCCGAATACGACCGCGTCGCAAAGTCCGCAAGAAATGAGGCGCGAAGCTTCGATCAGAGCTTTGTTTCCACTGGTGCACGCACTCGAAACTCCGATCGCGACGGATTTTAGTCCGAAGCGTTCGCGGATAAAATTTGCGGGGTTTGCGTGGGAGTTGCGCTCGAAGCAGAAGTTTTTAAATTTATCGTTTGCGTTTTTTGAAATTTTGGCGAAATTTTTGCCGTTTGGAGTAGAAATTTCACTGCACGGCGCGGAGTTTTCGCCGTCTTGCGAGATAAAATTTCCCGCGCCCTTGTCGCAGGCGAAAAATTCCGCATAGTTTTCCTGCACGCCGGTATTGGTGGTCGCAAACACCACGCCAATGCGGTGCGCGCCGAATTTTTGCACGGCTTGCTCTATTTGCTCTTGCACGCCGAGGCAGGCGTAGAGCGCTAGGGCGTTCGTGCGTGTAGCGTAGGCGCGATCTTTGATCTGCGGCAGCGGCGTATCCACGCGCCCAAAGATAAAATTTTTGCCACAGACGCTAAGCTTTCGCAGCGCGGATCTCTTCTCGCACAGCGCGCTAAAAAGCTCTGCAGCGCTGTTTGCGCCCGCACAGATGAGCCCAGGGCTACTTAGATACTGCGTCATATCGGCGCCCCTTTGCGTTTATGGTGAAATTTGCTTTATCCGCATTCTCAAGTAGGGCTAAGAATACTTGCTCGCTTTGCGAATCGGGCGGCAGGAAGCCGTCGTTGCGAAATTTTGCTTCGCCGCCTTCGATCGATAAAATTTTACGTGAGATCGGCGCGCCTAGCATATCGAGCCAGACGAGCTTGTAGCGGCTCTCCTCGCCGTTTGCGGGTGAAATTTTGGAGATCAGGGCTCTGCTTTTTACGCCGAGCTCGTCCGTCAGGACGAACTGCTTTTGGCTAAATTCCGCTATCTGCTCGGGCGCTTTGCGCGCGCATCCGCCTATAAAAAACGCGGCGCAAAGCAGAATGAAAGCCGTTTTAGAAATAGCGTAAAAACGATAAACAGGTCTCAAAAATTCTCCCTAAAAACGAGCGAAATCAAAATCTCGCCCTCCAAAATATAGCTCTTGTAGGGCCACGCCCTGCCGCGCTCATCAAGCGCCAAAGCCTCACCGCCAGCGCCGCGCGCCAGCCCCACGCGAGCAAGTGCGTAAAAACCTAGGTTTCGCGCCTTAATCAGCGCCTCTTTGATCGTGTAAATTTTATAAAAAACGAGCGCTTTTTCGCTCTCGTCCGCTGCCGCCAAAAGCTCGCGCTCAAAGGCGTTGAAACAAAACTCGCTCGCCGCGGCAAAATTCCGCGGTTTTAAAATTTCAAGATCGAGCCCGAATTTTTGCCTCGCTAGAGCCACGGCGACGATCGTTTTGCCCTCCGCGCTTTTGTGCGAGATACAAAATTTGCCGCGCTTTTTAAAGCGCGCTTTAAGCGCCCGCGAAACGCGAAACTCGCGCAGATGGCTTCGCGCTCGCGCCAGCTTCTTATCGCGCCTGCTCAAAAGCCGCCGCGGGGCACACAGATCCTCGTCGGTGATTAAAATTTTTATCTCGCTCATAAAGCCCTGATTTTACTAAAATAGTCTTTATAAAAATATAAAATAGCGCTGCGGCGTTAGAATTTCGTTTAAAATTTATTTGATGAGATTGGGTTCAAAGGCGCACTAAAACATAAAATTTATCGCGTTTGCGCTAAAGCCTCGGGCGCGGTAAAATTTTAAAATTTAGCTCGTTTTCGGTCTACGCCGCGCGTTTTTTTTGGTTCGTCGTGTGTCACTGCTATGCGGCGTCGGTTGTGTTCGTTGCGCTCGTCCTGTTCGTCGTATCTCGTGCGACGACCGTCATGTTTGGTTAAATTTTAGCGTGGCGGTATCAAGAGGCAGGCAGTGCAAGGTTTTGAAAATATCGGTGCGGAATTTTAAAAATCCGCGATAAAATTTCTGCCGCATGTGGCGTTTGCGCCGGAGCTTTTGCGGCGAAATCCAGAAGCGCTGTGCGATGAAATTTTAAAATTCCGAAGCGAAATTTAAGATCGCGAGCAGTGCGTGGCGCAGCAGGCGTCGCAGTATGGCAGTGCAAAATTAGCCGCATTTTAATAAAACGGCATAAAATTTAAGCGCTCCTGAATACGGCAGCTTGAAATTTAAATACCCTTAAATTAAAGCGGCACAAAATTTAATCGTGCTTAGCCGCCGCAACCGCATTAAATCCCGAGCCGTGCCACACTAAATTTGCCGCTAAGCTGCATTAAATTTTATGTAAAAATTTCGCTGCTAAGCTATGACAAATTTAGATTTAAATTTCGCTAGCGTGCCTATCTGTGGTAATTCTTTACGAATTTTTCTATGCGCTCAAAGCCGCGTTTTAGATTTTCCATAGAGCATGCAAAGCTTATGCGGAAGTGCCCATCCATGCCAAATCCGCTTCCTGGCACCGTGGCTACGAGCCCTTTATCTAGCAGTTGCATGCAGAATTCCATACTATCAGGTTCTACCTGGGAGCAATCTATGAAGAAATAAAATGCGCCATCTGGTTTTACGACGCTAAGTCCCGGGATCGCACCTATCGCGTCCGTGCCAAAATCGCGCCTGCGCTCGTATTCGCGCCTCATCTCCTCGATATAATCGTCTGCCTCGCCCCGCAGCACTGGCATAGCGCCCGCCTGGACGATGCTTGCCACGTTGCTGACGCTTTGACTTTGCAGGCTGATCATAGCCTTATTTAGCTTATCGATCGCACAGGCGGTGTAGCCAAAGCGCCAGCCGGGCATCGCGCCGCATTTGCTTAGCCCGTTTATTGTTACGGTGCGCCCGAACATATCCTCGCTGATGCTTGCTGCGGCTATGAAGCTCTTGCCGAAGACGATTTTTTCGTAAATTTCATCGGCAATTACCAAAATATCCGTGCCCTTTAGCACTTCCGCAAGCTCTTGCAGTTCCTGGCGCGAATATACGGCGCCTGCGGGGTTGCTTGGGTTGAAAAGACACAGCGCCTTCGTGCGCGGCGTGATCGCGGCTTTGAGCTGTGAGGCGGTGATTTTGTATCGGTTTTCCGCCTTTGTGTTTACGATGACGGGCTTGCTGCCGCAGAATTTTACGATTTCAGGGTAGGTGACCCAATAAGGCGCCGGTATTACGACCTCATCGCCTTCGTTTAAGATGCAGTTAAAGGCGTTAAATAGCGAGTGTTTGGCGCCTACGTTGGTAATGATCTGATCAGGCCTGTAGCTTAGAGCATTATCACGCTTTAGCTTCTGTGCGATTAAATTTAAAATTTCAGGCGTGCCGGCAACCGGCGTATATTTTCCACAGCCCTTAGCCATAGCTTCTATGACAGCCCTTTTGGCGACCTCTGCGGTATCGAAATCAGGCTCGCCCGCACTTAGGATTACGACGTCTTGCCCCTGAGCTTTCATCTGTTTGGCTTTGGTGCTGATTGCGATCGTTAGGCTTTCGCCGAGCTTGCTTACGCGACTTGAAAGTGTTAATTTCATTGATGCTCCTTGGATTGGTTTAGACAATTTAAAATTTGATTTTTGACGCTAAAAGCCCTGCCGCTACTTGGGTCTTGGTCGTAGATATCGTCGATTTTATAGTTGCCTCCGCTACGGACGAGTTTGTAGATTATCGTCTGCGCACCATAGGGGCAGGTCTGAGTTACTACGACGGTATCACGCTGCCCTAGCTCAAAATCATATTTCGCGTCGTCGCAGACATCCTGACCGCCGATTATCGGATCGTAGTCCAAGCAGCCTATTTCACCTTCGCCAGCAGAGGCTTCATCTTGCATAAGCACGGATTTGAAAGAAGCTGATAGAGCATTTTTGTGATCGCCGAAATAGGTATCCTTGATGTATAGACTTTTTACTAGGCTTATTCTGGCCTCGTTCGCGGAATTTTTCGCGCTATTAACATCGCTGCCGCTTGCTGACAAAATAGCACAAATTATAAAAAATAGAGCTTTTTTCACTTTAACCCTCTTATTTTAATGATTTCAGATACTCTTCGTAGAATTTATTTAGATCCTCATCCATTGCGGAGATATCTTTTCTGCCGTTGCAGATGCAATCTTCCAAAATTTCGATACGTTTGATGAGATATTTGATAAGCTCCTGGCTGATATCTGGAATTTTATTATGCGCCAAAGGATCGCTCTCGCAGCTTCCTAAAATTCTAGCAGGCACGCCTACGGCGGTGCAGTTTGGCGCGACGTCCTTTACGACGACGGAATTTGCGCCGATTTTGGAATTTTCGCCGATGGTGATATTGCCTAATACTTTGGCTCCCGCGCCTACTACGACGCCGTTTTGCAGCGTCGGATGGCGCTTGCCGTGCTCTAAGCTCACGCCGCCGAGAGTGACGCCCTGATAGATTAGACAGTTATCGCCGATGATCGCCGTTTCTCCGATGACAAGCCCCGTGGCGTGGTCGAAAAACACTCCTCTGCCGATACGTGCGCCCGGGTTTATATCTACGGCGGTGATTATGCGGCTAAGCCCGCTGATCGCGCGAGCTATGAGCTTAAAACCTCGCTCGTAGAAAAAATGCGCGAAGCGGTAATTTATTAGCGCCCAGACGCCTGGATAGCAGAAAAATATCTCAAATACGCTGTTGCATGCGGGATCCTGGCGCATCGGCTCGGTGAAGTCCTGTTTTAAAATTTGCCAAAAACTCATTTGATAGTCTTTAAATAGCTATTGTCGTTTAAAAACAGATATAGCTCGCCCAGGATGTGCTTTTTCTCTTTATCTCCGATAAGATTTGATTTTTCGATGCGCTCATTTAGGCTTTCGCGGATATCTACTACGTCGTAGTCCATATCTTCTAAGATATCGATGACTGATTGAGATTCGATGAAATCCTTGATCTCAAAGCCGCCGTCGTCCTTTAAAATCACGGTCGCCTCTGTTGGGTGTGCAAAGAGGTTATGGCTCATGCCAAGCACCTCCTGATAGGCCCCGACAAGAAAAAAGCCCAAAAAGTACTCCTCTTTTTCGGGATCGAAATCGTGCAGAAATAGTGGATTTTTTTGACTGTCGAATTCTATCTCGCCGTCGCTATCGCAGGTGATATCCCAGATCGATGCAGATAGCGTAGCGCGCTCGTCCAGCCTCTCTAACGGCATAATCGGAAAGTGTTGCTTGATGCCCCAAAAATCGGGCAGGCTTTGAAAGATTGAGAAATTTACCAAATAGCGCTCTTGAGCGTTGCCTAGGGAGTTTAAGAAATTGCTATACTCTTGCTTGTTGCCTAAAATTCCATACGCCTTTCGCATTATTAGATGAACTAAAATTTCGCCGTTTGAGCGGTCGATCAGATCGACATATCCCAGATCAAAAAGGGTAAGCACGCTCTCCATGTGCGACATAGCATCGTGCAGATACTCTAGCGCGTTGGAGGGCTTTAGAGTTTTATACAGATCGTATAGCTCGGCGACTACCGGCGGATTGTCCTTTTTTAGGGCGAGCTTCTCTTCGGCGTATTCTTGGGTAAAAAGCTCCAAAATCGGCGCTACTAGCACCGCGTGGCTGGCGGCTACGTATCTGCCGCTCTCGATAAAGATATCCGGCTCGGCCTCTTTTTTATCCTCTGCGATCGATTTTAGCAAAAAAACCACGTCGTTGGCGTATTCTTTTAGCGTATAGTTGCGGCTGGAGCTTTCTTTGGCTTGGGAGTATTCGATAGCGAGCCCTCCGCCTAAATTTATGGATTTTAAATTTTTCGCACCCATTTTGCGAAGCTCGGTGTAGATATTACCAGCCTCGATGAGGGCTTTTTTGAGCGGATGGATCTCTGTAATTTGCGATCCGATATGAAAATGAATCATCGTAAACTGCTCGATGAGGTCGTTTTTCTTGAGCAAGCTTATCGCCTCTATAAGCTCGGTCGAGGTAAGGCCGAATTTGGAATTTATCCCGCCGCTTTTCGCCCACAATCCGCTTCCGGAGTTATGCAGCCTGATGCGTAGCCCGATGAAAGGCTTTGGCGCAAAGCGCTCCTTGGCCGTTTCGATGATGGTTTCAAGCTCGTTTAAGCCCTCGATCGTAAGCGTTACGTTATGCCCCATCTCTGTGGCGATGAAGCCGATATTTATAAGCTCCTTATCTTTAAAACCGTTTACGGTAATCGGCGCGCCGTATTTGTTATACGCCATCGCTAGCAGCAGTTCGGGCTTGCTGCCGGCCTCGAGTCCGTATCCGTAAGGCTCACCGATATCGACTAAATTTTTAACGAAGCCCGGGAATTGATTTACCTTAAGCGGATAGACAGCGTGGAATTTTCCCTTGTAATCAAACTCCTTAATAGCGCGGTTAAAATTTGAGTAAATTTCAACGATCTGCTTTTTGATGAGGTGCGGGAAGCGCAGCAGTATCGGGCCTCGCACGCCGTCTGCGCGGATCTCTTTTATTATATCCACCAAAGGCTGCTTGAAATCGGAGTTTAGGCATAGTTTGCCGCCGTCTATCGTGAAGTTGGAATTCCCCCAAATATTTAGTCCGTAATCGCTCATGCTCTATCCTTAAAAAATGCTTCGACCTCTTTAAATTTAATCGCAAAGGTGCTTTGATCCTCTAAATTTTTGCACCATACCTCGGCGCGATCAAACTCGTCCTGTCCGATGCAAAGGCAAAATTTCGCCTCCGTCCCGTCGGCTGCTTTTAAATGCTTGGCTAGGCTCTTGGGCTCGTATGAAATTTGAGTTTTACAAAACTTTCGCAGCTTTAGCGCAAATGAAAATGCCGTGCTAACAAACGCCTCATCCAGCGCGCCGATATAAAGACCCTCGCGCTCTTGAGGGGCTTCGCGCGTTTTTAAAATTTCTGCTATTCGCTCGATACCGATCGCAAAGCCCACGCCCGCCGTCTTTCTGCCGCCTAAAAACTCCACGAGTCTGTCGTAGCGTCCACCGCCGCCTACGGCGCTTTGTGCGCCAAGCTCGGATGAGACGAACTCAAAGGCGGTTTTGCAGTAGTAATCAAGCCCGCGCACGAGCTTCGCATCGATTTCAAATTTTTGTCCGTTTTGGGTTAAAATTCTTTGTAGCTGCGCAAATTCCGCGGCGCAGGCGTCGTTTAAATTTTCAGTTATAAGCGGCGCGGCGGCTAAAATTTTCTGGCAGCTTTCGTTTTTGCAGTCCAGCACGCGGATCGGATTGGTGTCGATACGCCTTTGGCAGTCCTCGCAGAGCCTATCTTTTCGCTCTTGTAAGAAATTTACGAGCTTGGTTTTATACGCAGGCATGCACTCCTCATCGCCTAAAGAGTTGATTTTAAGCGTTGCGGCGACATTTAGCTCGCGTAAAATTTGAGCTAACATCAAGATCACGCTCGCATCCTCATAGACGCTATTTTCGCCGAAGCACTCGACGCCGAATTGATGAAACTCGCGCAGACGCCCCTTTTGCGGACGCTCGTAGCGAAACATCGAGCCTTGATAATAAAATTTATGCACGCCGCCGCTGCGGTCTAGCTTTTTTTCGATAAAGGCGCGCACTACGCCTGCGGTACCTTCTGGGCGCAGGCAGACGCTATCGCCGCTTTTGTCGCTAAACTCATACATTTCTTTGCCGACGATGTCGCTGCTCTCGCCGACGCTGCGGCGAAATAGCGCGGTCTGTTCGAGCTTGGGCGTTTCGATGAGACAAAAGCCGTAATTGCGCGCCACGCGCTCGCACACGTTTAAAATTTGCGAGTAGATGCGCGCCTGCTCGCCTGAAATATCGTTCATACCGCGGAGTGCCTTGATCATCTATGAAATCCTTTGCGAAATTTTAAAATTTTCAAATTTTTGCGGCGATTATAGTTAAATTTTCCTAAATTTTAAGCCCTGCCGCTGCCGCTTCGCATCGATTCTGCTTATTTTCATCGCGCGCCGTTTCGGCTTAGGCGTGTATTTTTAACCGGCTAAGCTTGGCGGTAAAATTTCTACTTCGCCGCCTTGAAGTTCAAGAATTCCTCGTAGCGGCGATCGATGATCTCTTTGATCTCGGCATAATTTTGCGGCGAGTTCTCTATGTAAAAATAGGCGTTGTCGAAGTTTTTATCGCCGAATTTGCGCGCGACGAAATCGTCGTAATCTTGCAAATACCAGCCGTGCGTTTTGGCAAATTTCGTGCGATCCGTGGTGTAGTAGGCCTTCGCAAAGACCTTGCCAGCGGTGTTTAGCTCATCGCTGCTCAGTACGCCGTCCATGGCGCCAAAGAAATACCCGCGATAATCAAAGTTATCGTCCATCCGCGCTATATCGCCCGTGAAATCCGCCGCAAAGTCCTTGGAATAGAGCTTGCACTCCATACACCAGCGGAAGAAAAACGCGATGTGCGTCGCGCCGTTTTCCTGCGGGATGTCCGTCGGTGCATTTTTCGCGCTCCAGTGCCATTTTGCCTTGTCGTAGGTTACGTAAGCCATTTTGCTCTCCTTTTTTGACTTTTAAGTTGCATAAATTTTAGAAATTAAAAGCAAACGACGCTTGGTAAAGCTCTAAATTTTATCCGATGCAATCTGCGCCGTGAAATTTCAAATTTTATATCAGATCGCTCATTACCTCATAATCGCATTCGCTTCGTAAAACTTTGCCGCGACTAAAATTATGTTTAAATTCTATCGCATCTCGTAGAATTTCACGCGCCTCGTCCTATGCCTTTCAGTCGCTGTTTTGCCGCAGCCGTCACGTCCTCTTCGTAATCATACCACGCAAACATCGCGCCGTGCTGCACCGAGCCGCCCAGTAGATCGCCTCCCTGGCGGTTTTTCAGATCGATATTTGCGACCTTAAATCCATCCAGCGTCGCTGCGAACTCGCGCAGGCGCTGCGGCGGGGATTTGAGCTTGGTGTATAGGTAGCAGCGCCCCGCCTGGCCCTTGCGCCCGACGCGCCCGCGCAGCTGATGAAGCGACGCAAGCCCCATCCGCTCGGCGCCCACGATTAAAATGACGCTAAGCCGCGGCAGCGAGATACCCACTTCGACGATCGTCGTGGTTATCAGCAGCCGCCCCTCGTCGCGGAAGCGGCGCAGGACCTCCTCCTTGTCCTTGTCGCTGCCGTGGGTAATCATCACGTCTGCAAACTGAGCCTTCCAAAACGGCGCCGCCTCTTCAAGGCTTTGATAGACTGAGCTTTCGCTTTGCTGCACGAGCGGATAGACGATGATCGCTTGATTGCCCGCGGCGAGCTCGCGGCGCAGATCCTGCATAAAGCCCGCAAATCCGTCGTTTTGCAGTATTTTGGTTTTGATCTGCTTTTCAAACGGCAGCTGTTTTAAAAAGCTAAAGCTCACAAGCTCGGACTGGATCATGCTCAGCGTGCGCGGTATCGGCGTGGCGCTAAATTGAATGAAATGCGCGCGAAACTCGCCGTTTTCGGTAAGGCGCGCGATCTTTTCGCGCTGGTTCGAGCCGAAGCGGTGCTGCTCGTCGACCATTATGAGATTTGACGGCGCGAGCTCGTGGTAGAGCAGGGCATGAGTGCCGATGATAAGGTGCGCGCCTGCAAAATTCGGCTCGCGATCGCCGCTTTTTACGAGCAGGATTTTGATCTGCGGCGGCAGCAGACGGCGCGCCTCGGCGTAAATCTGTTCGGCCAAGATGCTCGTAGGCGCCATCAGATAGCTGATGCGCGGGTAGTTCATCGCCGCGCTCGCGAGGATGACGAGCGTCTTGCCGCTGCCTACGTCGCCCATGACGACGCGGCGGCGCGCTAGAGGGCTTTGCAGATCGCTAGCGATGTCCTTTATCGCGCTTAGCTGATCGCGCGTAGGCTCAAAAGGAAGCGAAGCAAGCCAGTCGGAGATGTCGCGCAGCGGATAAATTTGCGCCGGGAAACTTGTTTTTTTCGCGCTTAGCTTTTGCAGGTAGTTTAGAATTTCGACAAATTTCAGCGTGCGTAAAATCGCGGCACCGCTCATCTGTGTGACGGCTGCGGCTCGGACGGCCTCGGCGGCATGGATAGTTTCAGCCTCGCTTGCAATTTGAGCGATTGTAGCTTGGGCGGCTGCGGTCTGGATAGTTTTGGTTTGATAATGCGTAGGTTGTACGGCACAATCGCACCGCAAAGCGCCCATCGGTGCGGCGAACGCGTCTTGAACAGCCTCGGCGGCGCTTGCTGTCTGAGCGATCATGGGCTCTGTAGTTGCGGTCTGCACGGCTACTACCGTCTGAAGATTTTCGGTTTGATCGCTTGCAGCCTGCGCGCCCATAGCTTGTGCGCTCAAAGTTTGGGTAGTCGCGGCTTGCGCGCTCACTACTCGGCTTGAAGTTTGGATTACTGCGGCTTGCGCACCTACGTCTTGAGTTTGGGCGGCTACGGGTTGCAAATCTGCGATTCGAACGTCTGAAGTTTGAACCGCTGCGGGTTGCGTATCTATGTCTTGAGTACTTAAATTTTGTTGCGCGACTATGGACTGCTCGGTCGCGACATGCTCTAGCATGGGTTGTGCGATTGCGGCTTGAACGTCTGCTGGTCGTGCTACTGCTTGGGTACCGGATACTAGGTCGTTTGAAATTTTATTGCCGCTTGCAACCGCTTCATTATCGGCTTTGAAGTCGTCCGAAATTTCATCTACGCGCGCCTCGGCGCCGTATGCGGCAAGAAAATATTCGTCGCTTTGAACGCTGAAATTTTCGTCGTTATGAATCTCTGCGTAGCGCACCCGAGGCTGATCGCCGTCTAAAATTTCATCGCTCGCAATCTCGCCGCCACGGAGGCTTGTGGGGAGTGAAGTCTCCGCGCCCTTTGGAATTCCGCCGCTTAAAATTTCATTCGCCGCACCGCGCCTTGCTTCGCAGGCAAGAGCTCTGTCGTTTTGAGGATAGTTTGAAATTTTACCTCCAAAAATTTCATCATTTTGCGATCCGTCCTTTAAAATTTCAGCGGTAGTGGGGCTTTGCGAGCTTGGAATTTCTCCGTTACCTAAAATTCTGTCGCCATTTAAAATTTTTTCGCTGCTTGAAATTTCGCCATTTAAAATTTCACTGCCGCTTGGAATTCTGTCGCTGTTTGAAACGTCGTCGCGCTCGCCGAAATTTTCCGCGCCGCCCTCTTTGAGCTGCCTATTTAGCGCGGCTAGCATTCGCACGCTGCGCGGCGAGCTCTCGTGTAGCGCAAGCAGTACCGCCGCCTCGTCCACGCGCAGCCCGCAGCCTAGAAGCGTGCCCGCGCTTAGATATTTTTTGATCAGCTTTTGCGCCGCGGCGTCGCTCAGCGCGGCTTTGTATTTGGGCGCGATCCTACCCGGCTCGCTTACGATTTTTGGGTTTACGAACTGCCACGAGCCGAAGCTCTCGTCGCATTTGCCGTGGATAAAAAATTTTTTGCCGCGCTTAAAGGCGCCGAAGTGCCAGCTTTTGGCGTTGAAGATCACGATTTTGATCTCGCGCTCCCAGCTAAGGCAGTGCGCCGTGACGATGAGCATCGAGCCGCGCCTGTGCTGGAAGAGGCACTCGACCTCCGCCGTGCTCTCGCCTGCGCGCGGCGCGCTGCTAACGCTTAGATCGTCGAAGCTTTTGGGCAGAAGCAGCGCCAGATCCAAAAGCGTCGTAATGCCCGCCTTTTGGAGCGTCGCCACGTCTTTTGCTTCAAAAATCAATTTTCATCCTTTAAATTTGATAGGCATTAAGCCCTCGCGCTACGAAATTTTATACGCCGCAGTGGAATCGCTCGCCTAAATTTGATCAAAATTTTATGCGCCGCATCGAACGCTTGCTTAAATTTGCTCGAAATTTCGTTATTGCGGCAAATTTGCTCGCCGGCTGCGCCTGTAAATTTTGCCGCCTTGTGCGTGTTTTGTTTAGCAGCCATGCCTTTGCGGCGCGCACCTCGTTTTAAAACATAGCGCGATCGCTTGAAATTTCACGGCGCGATTTGCGAACCGCAAAAATTCAATTACGGCAGCCACCACCGCGCGCCTTTTTAAATTTCACGGCGCGGCTTACAGACGGCGTGCTAAATCGGGCTTTGATTTTGCGCGCTGAAATTTTACCGAGCCGTGCACGGTGCCTTTAAATTTAGCCGCCCTTGTAAGGCTCGCAAATTTAGTCGTTTCTACAAAGCCTCGCAAGTTTTAGCGCGACGAAAGCGAGGTTTTAAATTTAAACGCAAGCCGTCCGCAAATGGAGCGAAAAAGTAAAATTTAGCGCCGCCCGCGCCTTAATATCGCCCGCGCCGCTTTATAAATTTAAAATTTTCTCAATTTAGGCCGGTCGCAGGTATGCACTAGCTATGCCGCGACGGGCTAAAATTTAAGCCCCTTTTTTGCAGCGGCCTCGTCGCAAATGACGGAAAAGCTTAGGTTCATGATCTCGTCGTGCGATTTGATGAAATCATTGAGCGCCCCGAGTTTTAGCGTCTCGATGCGCTTTAAATTTCGCTCGAACTCGCCGAATGCATAGCCCTTGTAATACTCGCTCTGCGCGATCGCCGCTCGCTTAAACATCGTCTCTTTTTGCAGCACGGCGCTTCCGATTAGGAATTTTTTGGCGCTTTTCAGCTCCGCTTCGCTCACGCCCGATGCGATAAATTTCGCGATCTCCTCTTTTACGAGCGCGGCGGCGTTTTGCAAATTTTCGTTTTTGGTCTGCAGATAGCCCCAAAACTCGCGGCGGCTAAGCTCGAAATCGCCGCGCGCATAGACCGAGTACGCAAGGCCGTGCTTGACGCGGATGCGCTCCATCAGCCTGCTGCCGAAACCGCTGCTTCCGAGCACGAAAAGCGCGGTGTTTGCGATGAACTCCTGCTCCTTCGGCAGCGTAAAGGGCGCACCGAAGTAGATATAGGCTTGCTGCGTCTGCTCTTTTTGGATCTTTATTTTTTTCGCATCGCTCGGCGTGAAAAACGGCAGCTCGCGCTTTTCTCCGTTTGCAAAGAGGCTTAGAATTTCCGCGATTTTCGGGTTTTTATCGCTCACGTCGCCGCATAAAACGACGTATAAATTCTCTAAACTCAGCGAGGCGAAAAACTCCCGCACGTCCTTCATCGTGATCCGCTCTATGCTCGCCTCGTCGCCTATAAGCGGCCGCTCGAGCCTCGTGCGCGGATACAGAAGCGCTTTTAGGTTGCACGTCGCGATGTAATCAAACTCGCTTTTTAGCACGGCGATCTCGCCTATGGTTTGCATTTTTAGCTTTTCCAGCACCGATGGCGTTAGATTGGGCTCTTTAAGCAGCTCTCGCAGCATGTCTAAGCCAAAATCAAAGTGCTCTTTTAGGCAGTTTAGCTGGATGCCGAAGGTTTCAAAATTGCTTGCGGCGCTGATTTCGACCGCGCGGATATCGAGCTTGCGGTGAAATTCGCTCACTCCTAGCGTCTTTGATCCCTCGCCCAAAATGCCCGCGCAGATGCGCGCAAGGCCCAGGGTCTTCTCGCTCACCGCGCCGCTTGCTTTAAAAATTAGCTTGAAGCTCGCCACCGGCAGCGAATCGTCGAACTGATACAAAAAGTCGATTTTAGCGCT
>CAURUA010000046.1:0-15471 GCA_963528045.1 uncultured Campylobacter sp.
GCCAAGTGGTAAGGCATGAGCCTGCAAAGCTTTGATCCCCGGTTCGAATCCGGGTGTCGCCTCCAGATCCTAAAAAGGAGTTATTATGAGATACATACTAGCGGCTCTTTTGGCATTGATGGTTTTTAGCGGGTGCTCTAATACTTGGCACGGCGTAAAAGAGGACTCGCACAACGCGGCTCAATGGACCAAAGAAAAGGTTCACAACGGCGCCGAGTGGGTCGGAGAAAAAACCGAATAAATTGCGCGCAGGTCTTGATCTGCGCGAACCTACGGCGGGGTCTACCCGCCCTTAATCGGGAGATGGCTGAGCGGTCGAAAGCGGCGGTCTTGAAAACCGTTGAGGTGAAAGCCTCCTGGGGTTCGAATCCCTATCTCCCGGCCATTTTAATCTAATCCAAAACTCTATTTTAACTTTAAAAATTTCATATTTTATTTATACTAATTTTCATTTAATGCTCTTTATATTTAAACTCTACTTCACAATATGCAGCGTAAATAGGCAGTTAGAGTAGCATATTCGTAAACGAATGCTAGAAAGATACGTAGCGAAAAAGCTAGGATTTCGATAGTGGCCTGTTGATCAGTCCGAATCAAAGTAGAGCACAATGGTAAAATAATATAATGGCATTAAACTTTGGGCATTCGTCTGGTATAAAAGTGAATGAAAAACCTAGCAACGAAATTTAGTTATGAGTTTTTAAGACGTAGCATTCATTGCGCCGGGCGTAAAATTTTGGAAGCTCCGCAAAATTTGAAATTCCATGCCGCGCGCCGTAAAATTTTAGCGTGAGCATCGTATGATTTAACGTGCACGCCGTAAAATTTCAACGCGCATACAAAATTTAAAATTCGCGCCTAAATTTAAGCTATAATCGCTTCAAATTTCAAGGAGCCGAAATGCTAAAATCATATCCTCTTACGATGCAGGGCGTGGAGTTTCGCGGACACGGCGTGACGGGCATTTATGAGATGGGCGAAACGACGCAAGAACCTACGAATTTGAAGGCTTTGCCGTGCGGATGAGTTCGCCCTTTATGATGGAGTGTAGAGCCTCACAAGGCGGGTCAAATTTAAACGGCGCGGCGGCTGATTTAGGCGGCACGCTAAATTCTAGCGGCTCGGCGGGCGAGAATTTAAAAAATTCCTCCGAAAATAGCGGCGCGGCGGCTGTTTGCAAAGCGAGCAAAAGCGATCCGCACGACGAAACGATCGAAGCTAAAGATAAAATTTCAAACGGCGGCAAGCGGCCCTGCAAAAAAGCGGCCGCAAAAGGCAAAACGCTTTGGCGGCTGAAGCTCGGCGCGTATCTATATACCCCTGTTTGCCTGCGCGGCGCAGCGACGTCGCATTTGGACGCGCAAGATAAGCGGCACGCTCACAAGACGCTGTATTTCGGCACCGCAGGTAAGGGCGGGCACCTATACGCCGTAGACGCGGCAAGCGGCGAGGTGATCTTTAAGCTTGACACCGGCGGCACCGAGTATTTCGCGTGGTGCGAGGATAAAATTTTACTCGCAGATCGCCGCGACAAGCCCGTTTTGATTAGCGCGGACGACGGCTCGATCTTAAAAGAGGTGGAATTCGACAAGTTTCAATTCGGCTCGGATCAGATCATGCTCGCTAGCAAAGGTCGCCTCTACGCCGTGGCAAACGATAGAGCCGCGATGCACGCCGTCTGCGCGGATGTTTAAATTAGACAGATTAAAATTCGGCTTGCAGTTGTGGATTAAATTAAACGCCAGGCTTGAACCGCCGAACATTTTGGATATGGAATTTACCTAGTTAAGGCTCATGCCCGCTGGCCGAAGCACCCTTGCGAGCCGCATCCATCTCTCACCCATTCGGCAAATGCCAAAAACCGCGAATTCTTTGGTATAAAGCACGCCGTAGCTCACTTGCCAAGTAAAATTTACTCGCTTTGCATGCCGTTTCAGATTGAAATTCAAATCCCGTGCCTTAAAATTTAAAGCAGCCGCGGCAAATTTCAAGGCGCGAAGTGGTGTGAGCTGCCGCGAAATTCCATCGAGCTTTGCGGCGTGCGCGGGCAAACCTCGGCGATGATATTGATCGCGACGCCCGTTTCATTGAAATATCACAAATTGCTTTTGAAATTTTGACGGGCTAATCTGCCGCTCTTTCAGTATGTAGCGGCAAACTCTTTCAAAATCCTCCTCGCTCATCATAAAACTGATAAATCCGCCCTTGCCGTCATAGATGATCAAAGTATCGATCGCGCGGAAGCTAAATTTCCCCTCCGTGATCTTTGAAAAAATCAGTTTGGAGATGAAAAAAGGCAAAACCAATGCCATCAGGCCCATAATAAAAATTATAAATCCTCTAAGGCTTTGTAAAAATCCGGCAAACGCGACGGCTATCACGATGAACGAAAACACAATACCTGCGGAATTTCTAGCCGGCACGATATGCCCGAATAGCGGCGTGGCGGTGAGCTTTATGAGCGATATCTCATCAAATTTTATAGATTTCGTGATTTTGCCTTTATTGACGTAGTTGATGCTCCTGTTCGTCAAATGAACAAAACGCGTATGGGCGCTGTTGAGATAGGACACGACGGCGAATACTACAGGAACAAACGGCGTATAGTATGGGAAAATATCCCTTATATACAGAAACACCGGTACCGCCAAGGGAGCGAAGAATAGGTTATAAATAAAGAATACTATTATGTTGTAGTCTTTGACGACGAGGGATTTATTGTCAAATTTTGGCGGGTTTCGGCGCTCGGCGCTATCTTGCTCGGATTGCGATTCTTGCGGCTCATCGTTAAAATTTTTCATTAAATTTTTGCTCCTGTTTTAAAATTTATCGCTAGCGGCTCGGGTATTTTGCGCTGTTAAATTTAGCTTTTGATTTCATCGTCAAACAGCGCGCTTTCATTCGCGTTATCGCTTCCGTTGCGCTTGAAATTTTAAATCATTCGGCAGCACTTATGCCTCTGTATCGCCATCAAAGCCGCTGCGAAAATTTAAATTGCCCTCTCGCAAAAGCTCCGCGCTCGCACAAAGCCGCAGCCCGCCTAGGCTTGGCGCGTCCATCGCTATATTATGACCTCCAAATTCCGCACTAAATTTGCCGTCCTCGCCGCACGCCTTAGCGACGCAATCCCAAGCAGACCCGTTTGCGTCCTTTCAAAATTTTATTTCGTTAAAATTTGTCCGCGCCGCGTATCAGCGCCGTGTGTGCTTACTGCACCGCCGCATAAAATTTCGAGATCTCACGGCTCAAAATCAAAGCAGTAAAACTCATCCGTCTCGCTCCAGAGCTCCTCTAGCGAGCGTCCGTCTATTTGCGGCGCACCGTAGAGCTCTCGCAACGTGGCGAAATACCGCTCGCCGCTTGCGTTTGCGCCTGTCTCGTCCGCGCATCTTTGAAACGAGCAGCGATCCGCATAGGCGATGATCAAGTATTGCGCGCCGCACAGGCGAAATCCGAGCTCCGGTTCGCCGCCCTCGGCTACGCATTTTAGCAGCATTTGCTCTATGGTTTCAAATGAGTATTTCGGCATTTCGCTCCAATTTTAAAATTTTATCTCTTCCGCCGCATATCGCGAGCCGTTTTATTCCACCAAAAACCCGAAGCGCTCGATCATATCCAAAGGCATATCGGCTCTGCAAATTTCATCGTCCAGCAGGTCATCGTATTGATCTCGCAGTTGCTCGGCGTCTTGCGCCACGATCCCTAGATATTCCTTAGCCTGCGCGAAATCCCCTTTCATCACGTAGTATTCGCCTAAAATCACGCGAGTTTGCGTCTTGCTAACCTCGTCGTCTTCACCCTCTAGTGCTGCTTTTAGGCTCTGCACGCCGCCCTCCTCAAGCCCTCGCGAGAGTTGCGTTACCTACTTAAAGCTTCGCATCCATTTTCGCTCCTTAGCTAAATTTCATTTGAAATAATAGAACAAATTTCCGCCGCACTCAAGATCCACGAACTCCTTGCTGTCAAAAAACAGCTTAAATTCCATGTGGCTCAGATATTTAGCGTCCTGCGCTTTCTCTATAAAATTTCTTATCAGCCGCTCTATCTTTCCGCCCCCTTCGCGGCGTGCCGCATCCTGCCTCGTGAAATAAAAAACTACGGGCGCGTCGGACACCGCTGCGATATACCAAATTTTAAGCGGCGCTAAAAGCTCGCTTCGGTTTCGCAGCAGCTCCTCTACCGCGCTTTGGATCAGATCGGTGCGGATCTGTGACTCGAGGGACTCGACCGAGATATAAAAGCTCTTAAGTCCGTTTAGTTTCTCGAAAAGCGGCGTGCGGGCAAGGTAGTGCTCGATGCATTTTTTATCGGTGATTTTTGCGGCATCTTTATCGAAGCGAAGCACGATCTTAAGCCACGCCGAGTCCCTGCCCGCGCCGTAAAACGCGCTGATCGCTCGAGTTTTAAATTTAGCGTCTATGAACTCTATCAGACCCCTGACGTTTTCACTATTTTTGACTTTGCCCTCTATGATCTCTTTGCAGCGCCTGCTCTGATACGGGCTTAAATCGCAAAACATCGCGCACCTTTAAATTTAAAGCTAAATTTACTCTGCGCTATAGGCCTGCAGCATGTCGAAGGTCGGAGCGAAAAAGAGCGCGCCCGTCTTTGCGGTGCTGAAGTCAAGCAGGCGGTCGTAGTTGCCTCGCGGGCGGCCGATAAACATACTCTCAAGCATCAGCTCCAGCGTGCTAAACGTGCTTGCATAGGCGATGAAGTAGGTTCCTGTCTCGCCGCCTTGCATAAACGGCATATTGTCGCGCACGACCTTTTTATCGTCGCCGACGTTGGCTGCGGCGGAGTGCGAGTTGCTAGGCTTTAGCTCCTCGCTCATCTCGATGTCGTTTTGCTTGCTGCGTCCGATGACGCGCTCTTGCTCGGCGACGCCCGCGGCGTTCCACGCGATCATATCGTGGATGTATTTTTGCACGAAAAGATAGCTGCCGCCCTTATAAGCCGCATCCTCGTCGCCTACCTTAGCAAAAAAGTCGCGATCTGCGCCCTGAGGGTTTTCGGTGCCGTCCACAAAGCCGATGATAGCGCGCCCGTCGTAGTATTTAAAGCCGAAGATCTCCTCCTCGCACGTCGCGACATCCTTTAGCGCGGCTCTGATCTCGCTTGCCATATCGTAGCAAACGGCTTGATTTCCCGCTCTAATGTGGATATGAATATCGCCTCCGGTAGCGGGCGCGATGTGTTTGTCGCCTCTAATCTCTTCAAAATTTTTTAGCTCTTTCGGCAAAGGCTTCGGCAAGCCGAGCATTTTCCATGCCTCAAAACCCACGCCCAGCACGCAGCTCGTCTCGCTAGCCGCGCCGAATCTCGTAACAGCGGTTTTGTTTAAATTTATCACCAAACCGCAAAGACCCTCGAAAGCCTTTTTACAGGCGGCTTTGTTCGCGCTAAAGCGCCAGGTCATAAACACGGTGTTGTTACCCGGCGCGTCGGTTACGTTTTGGGATTTTGCGTGTGCGCAGGCGCAACTTTTTTCTTCACTCATTTTTTCTCCTTCAAAGTGAAATTTTAAAAGGAATTTTAGCGAAATATCGGTAAATAGCAGGCGCAGAGATAGAATTTAGGCGGCTTTCGGGTTTAATTTTCGGCGGAGGAAATTTTGTATTTGATCTTTAAATTTGCGGCGGCGATGAAATTTTGGCTTTAAATTTATAAAATTTACGCCGAGTTGAAAAGCGAAATTTCTGAGCTTTGCGGGGATGAAATTTTAAGATAGTGGCAGATGGGAAGGGATTCGAACCCTCGAAAGCTTGCACTTTACACGCGTTCCAGGCGTGCTCCTTCAACCGCTCGGACACCCATCTAAATTAAAAGTCGCGATTATAGCGAAAATCTAAAATTTTGCCAAATTCCGTTTCGGCGTGCAACCCGTTTCGCCTTTAAATTTAAAACGCAGCGCTTAGAATTTTACCACAGCGTTTGGAATTTTATCGCGCTGCTTGTAATTTCGCCGTGCCGCTTGAAATTCTACCGCGCCGCGAAGCCCAGCCGCTTTGCGCTTCCTAGCCGAGCGGCGATTTTACCTTGCTGCGGCTATTTTAAAATTTAGATTATCTTTGAAATTTGGATTTGCCGCCCGCCGCGGGGCTAAATTTAAAAAGCGCAAGCAGATTTTTTTACACGATCCGCTTACGCCGTAAAAACCGGGCTGCGCTTTAAATTTACGTATTTTAAAATTTCGCGCTGCCCGTAAATTTAAAGCTAATTAAAAATCCTATCTTTCGGGAAGGCGGACATATCGGGCTGCACGTCCTTCTCTGCGCCGATAAGCGCCTTTATTTCGCTATCTTCTATGCTAAAGCCGCCGCCAAGCGCCTTGTAGGCGTTTACCGTCGCGCTTAGCACGTCAAGATCTGCCTGCACTTTATTCAGCTGTGCGCTAAGTAGATTTCGCTGCGAATCCAAAAACTCCAGATGGTCGCTGTAGCCTGCCTGATACCTGCTTGAGGCGTTTGAATAAATTTTACTCTGCGAAGCGACGAGATCGGCGAGACTTTCCTGCCTTAATTTGGCGTTTTGCACGCCTACAAGCGCATCGCGAACGTCACCGAAAGCGGTTTTAAGCGCCTTGTCGTATGCGATGAAGCTCGCGTTTTGCTCTAAATTTGCAAGCTCTACGCGCCTTTTTTGGCGGCCGAAATCAAGCAGTGGCCCTACGAGCGAGCCGCCGATACTCCACGTGCTCGCGCTTGTGGTAAACAACCTGTCAAACTCGCCGCTTGCATATCCTGCCGAGCCCGTAAGCGAGAAGGTAGGGAAATAGCCTGCCTTGGCGACGCCTACTAAGAAGTTGCTCGAGCGCAGATTTTCGAGCGAGCTTGCGACGTCCGGGCGGTGCAGGATCACGTCGCTTGGGATTCCGCTTGGGATCTGCGGCGCGCTAGGCATTTTCGCGGCGGTCTGCGGCGCGCCGCGTAAAATTTCATCGTAGCTCTTGCCCGTTAGGATATTTAGCGAGGTCTGCGCCGCGGAGAGCTGATTTTGCACGCTTATGAGGCTTGCCTCGGCGCTTTGGACTGCAGCTTTGGCCTGATAAAATACGATCTCGCTAACCGCGCCCGCATCGAGCTGCTTTTTGCGGTAGTTTTGCGTATCTTGATAGCTTTTTAGGCTATCTTTTAAAATTTTCTCCTGTTGCTTTAGTGCTAGTAGCGTAAAATAGGTCGTTGCAACCGTACTAGTAATCGTATTTTTAGCGGTTTCGTAGTCGTATTTCGTCGCATTAAATCGCGATCGCGCCGAATCTACGCTGTTGCGTACGCGCCCCCAAAAATCGATCTCGTAGCTTAGCACGGCGCCGATCTGATACGAGCCGTGGGAGTTGCGATCGGGCTGGTTGCCGAAATTATTTTGACGCACTGCACTGCCGCTTAAATTTACGTTCGGCAGGTATTCAAGCTTGTTCAGCCCTAAATTTACGCGCGCGTACTCGACGTTATTCAGCGCGGTTTGCAGGTCGGAATTTTGCTCCAGCGCGCTTTGGATCAGGGCGTTTAGCTGCGGATCGTTAAAGCTTTTCCACCACTGCGTGCTAACGTTAGTGCTTGCGTAATCCGCCTTAAAGCCGGTCTGTTTCTGCGGCGTGACGGGCTTGAAGTTGCAGCCGCAGAGTAAAATTCCAAGCGTCAAGGCGCTTAAAAGAGCATTATTTATTTTCATCGTTCACCTCGTTGGTTTGGACTTTTTTACCGCGTCTATCAAGCCAGGCGTTGAAGCTTTCAAGCAGGTAGAAAAACAGCGGCACGAAAAAGATCGCGATCGTAGATGCCGCGAGCATTCCGCCTACTACGCCGGTTCCCAGCGCGTGGCGGCTAGCAGCGCCAGCGCCGGTGGCGATAACCATCGGAAGCACGCCAAGACCGAACGCAAGGCTCGTCATCACGATAGGGCGGAACCTCATCTTGGCGGCTTCTATGGCGGCATCAGCGATAGAGCGATGATTATTTAGATGCTCGTTCATCGCAAATTCTACGATCAAAATCGCGTTTTTCGCCGCCAGACCGATTAGAAGTAAAAGTCCGATCTGAAAATATATGTCATTATTCAGCCCGCGGAAATACGTAAATACGAGCGCTCCGAATACCGAAAACGGCACGGCGGTAAGTACGGCAAGCGGCATGAGCCATCTTTCGTATTGAGCCGCTAGGATCAAAAACACGAAGATCATTCCAAATACGAATGCCTGCGAGCCCTTGCCCGTCTCGCTGACCTCTTGATACGCAGAGCCCGCCCAACCGATCGAATATCCGCTAGGAAGCTCCTCTTTTATGACCTCTTGGATCGCTGCAATCGCCTGACCCGAAGTATAACCGGGTTTTGGCTCACCCATAATCTGCGCCGCCGGGAAGGCGTTAAATCTATTAACGGAATCAGGACCCAGCGAGCGCTCAAGTCTAACTAAAGAATTTAACGCGATCAGATCTCCGCTAGCATTGCGGACGTAGAGCGATTTTAGATCGTTAGGATCGTCTCTATAGTTTTGCGTAGCGCGGATATAGACCTTAAACGTGCGCCCCATTAGGTTAAAGTCGTTGATATAATACTGCCCGATGGTGGAATTTAGGACGGTGAAAATGTCTGCTATGCTGACGCCTAGCATTTTTACCTTCTCTTTATCTATATAGAGCTTATACTGCGGGAAGTCCGTTTCTAACGTCGTTCGCACGAGCGTTAGAGCTGGGTGTTGATTGGCTTTGGCAGTTACGCGATCCATATCTGCGCGAATTTCATCGTAGCTCTTGCCCGTCGTGCTTTGCGCGTAGAGCTCAAATCCACCCGTAAGTGAAAGACCCATGATAGGCGGCGGCGTGACGACGTAGGTCATCGAGTTGCGATCCGCGCCGTAGAGCTGCCCGTTTAGCGCGGCGGCTAAGGCGAAGTTGGAATTTTCATCACCCGGGCGATCTTTCCAGTCTTTTAGCTTCATAAAAAAAGCTCCCGCATTTTCTCTAAGCGCTCCGGCTAGCATATCATATCCCGTGATTTGGGTTATATCTTTTACGTTTGGATACTTTTTAGCGATGCTTGCGATGAAATCCTGATCGGCTTCCGTCCTGGGCAGCGTAGATGCAGACGGAAGCGTAGTCATCGCCATAATCGAGCCTTTGTCCTCGTTAGGCACCAGGCCACTAGGGGTAAGCCTAAGAAGCTCTATCATTGCATAGATGATGATGCCCACAAAAACGAGGCTGATTAGTACGTGGCGAAGAACCATGCCGACGCCTGCGGCGTAAATTTTAGTTGAGACGTTAAAAAGATTATTAAACCATCTTATAAAGAAAAACGGCTCGGATTCCTTTTTTTGCAATATCAGGGCGCAAAGTGCGGGCGTTAGCGTAAGGGCTACGAAGCCTGAAAAACATACGGAGGCCACGAGTGTTAATGCAAATTGCCTCTGCATAACCCCGGTAAAACCCTCCATAAACGCAACCGGCACGAAAACCGCTGAGAGCACGAGCACGATTGAGATGACGGGCGCTACGATCTCGCCCATCGCTTTCGTGGTAGCCTCTTTGACGCTAAGATCCGGCTCCTCGTGCAAAATTCTCTCTACGTTTTCGATCACGATAATGGCGTCGTCCACGACGATGCCGATAGCTAAAATAAGCGCAAAAAGGGTGATTAAATTTATAGAAAATCCGAAGGCGTAAATTCCGATAAACGCGCCGCAGATCGACACCGGAGCGGCAAGCGTCGGAATGATCGTCGCTCTAAGGTTGCCTAAGAACATATACATAACGATGATGACGAGGATTAACGCTTCAATGAAAGTATGAATGACCTCTTCGATCGATACTTTTACGAAGCTAGTCGTATCGTAGGCGACGTCGTAGGTCAGCTCGCCTGGGAAATTTGGTTTAAGTTCGTCTATGCGCTTATTTACCGCTTCAACTACGGCTAGGGCGTTGGCGCCACTTTGCATAAAGATAAGCACAGGCACCATCGCTTTGCCGTTAAATTTTGCCGAGATATTGTAGCTTGCGCCGCCAAGTTTGACCTCGGCGACATCTTTTACGCGCAAGAAATTCCCATCTTTTTGCGCGCGTATGATGATATTTTCAAACTCTTCGACGGTTTTTAAACGACCCTCAGGCTTGATCGCATATACGTAGGGATTGCCTAAGTTCATCGGCTGCTCGCCCATCTTACCCGCGGCGTATTGGCTATTTTGCTCGCTTATTGCGGCGATTATCTCGGCGGTAGTAACGTTAAATTTCTTAAGCAGCTCGGGCTTTACCCAGATCCTCATCGCATAATCTTTCGTGCCCAGCGCCTGAGCCTCTCCGACGCCCGGCACGCGCTTTAGCTCATCTACGACGTTGATAGCTACATAGTTTTGCATCTCTACGACATCCATCTGCTCGCTAGGATCGTAAAACGCAAGCACCTCCAGCATCGTGCTGCTACGCTCGGTGACGGTTACGCCGTAGCGGCGCACTTCATCGGGAAGTAGCGTAAGAGCTGGCGTGACGCGGTTATTTACATTGACTTTTGCATCTGCTGGATTTGTGCCGATTTGAAAATATACGTTGATACGAACATCGCCGGAGGAACTTGCTGAGCTTTCCATGTAGATCATATTTTCAACGCCATTGATTGCGTTTTCAAGAGGGGCCGCGACGACGTCGGCTATCGTCTGCGCATCCGCGCCGCTATACGTAGCGCTTACGACGATTTGTGGCGGCGTGAGCTGCGGATACTCCTCTACAGAGGAATTTTTAAGAGCCAAAACGCCCGCGATTACGATGATGATCGAAACGACGCAGGCAAAAACGGGGCGGTTGATGAAAAATTTAGAAAACATTATTTCCCGCTTTCCGCATTGCTCT
The DNA here is from genome assembly GCA_963528045.1 of uncultured Campylobacter sp. Lineage (GTDB taxonomy): Bacteria > Campylobacterota > Campylobacteria > Campylobacterales > Campylobacteraceae > Campylobacter_B. The sequence continues at coordinate 10,845 of CAURUA010000046.1, forward strand.
GAGATGCTTCAGGCTGTCCCGCTACGTAAGGATTGGTGCTCGCGGGTACGGGAGTGATCTTGGAGCCCACGTTGATCTTTTTAAAATTATCTAAAATGATCTGATCGCCGTCCTGCAGCCCGCTTGAGATCGTCGCCGTGCGGGTATCTTGCGCCGCGATTTTGACCACCTTTTTAGCGACCTTTCCGTCTTGCACGACATAGACTATGGTGTTGCTAAGATCTTGCTTGAGCGCAACTTGCGGAATTTTAAAACCGTTTTTCTGATAAAAGCCCTCGACGCTTACTTTGGTAAAAATTCCAGGGCGAATTTCTAAGTTTGGATTTGGAATTTGAGCCTTGGCGCTGACGGACGCAGTGTTTGTATTGATGACACTATCGATGAAGCTTAGCGTGCCGTTGTAGTCCTTGCCGCCGAGATTTATGCTTACCTGACGACCCAGCTGCTTCCACTGCCCGTTTTTTAAATTTGCATCAAGCTCCAGTCTATCGACGTCCGCGATGCCGAATTCTACGTCGATCGGATCAAATTTAGAAAGCCTAACCAGATCCTCGCCAACGTTTACGTATGCGCCTACGTCCTTTTGCGTATCGCCCGCCATGCCGTCAAAAGGTGCGGTCACGAGCGAGTGGTCAAGATCGATCTTTGCGCTTTTAAAATTTGCTTCAGCCACCATAAACGCGGCCTTTGCGGTGTCGAAATCCTTTTGAGAGATCGTGTTGCTGGCTTTTAGCGCCTTGGCTCTTTTGTAGTCCGCCGAGGCGTTTTGCAGATTAGCGTTTGCGCTGTCAAACGCCGCTTGGTAGCGCGAGCGGTCGATCTCGTAGAGCGTGTCGCCCTTTTTGACGCTATGACCAGGCTCGAAAAGCTGTTTTTCGATGGTACCCGAAACCTGCGGTTTTAGCATTATCTCAAGCTCGCTTACGGTCTGCCCGTTAAATTTCAAAATTATCGGCACGTCGGCGGATTTGGCGGTAAATACGCCTACTGGCAGCGCGGGAGCCTCGCCGCTTTGTTTTGCGCCGCTTTCCTCCTTTTTTTCAAAATAGGAGCAGCCCGAAACCAAAAACGCTGCGAAAATCAAACTGGCGACTTTTTTCATGTAGTTTCCTCTATTTGGGTTAAAATTTTGTATTTGTAATAGTTATTACGAATAAATTATAAATTATAATAAAAACTATATAAATAAAACTTAAATTTAGCCCGTAAAATAATATATCTGGGGAATTATAGCGGAATTTCGATATAATCGCGCTAAAATTTTAAAGGCTTTTTATGAGAAAAATTCTTACTATCGCGGGTTCTGATAGCGGCGGCGGTGCGGGCATCCAGGCAGATATCAAGACGATCAGCGCGCACAAGATGTTTGCTATGAGCGCTATTACGGCGCTTACGGCGCAAAATTCGCGCGGCGTATTCGGCGTACTGGACGTTCCGCCGAATTTTGTGGAGGCGCAGCTGGACGCGATTTTTAGCGACATCTTTCCGGACGCCGTTAAAATCGGAATGATCTCCAATGAGGGGGTTGCCGAGGCCATCGCAAAGAGCCTGAGCAGGCACGGCGCGAAAAACGTCGTTTTAGATCCCGTGATGGTCGCTACTAGCGGCGGAGTTTTGATGAAACAAAGCGCGCTGCATGCGTTAAAATACGAGCTCGCTCCCGCCGCGGAGATCATCACGCCCAACGTGCGCGAAGCAGAGGTTTTGGCGGAGATGAAAATATTAAGCTTAGCCGATATGCGCACTGCAGCGGTTAAAATTTCGCAGTTTTTCGGTGGCGCGATTTTGATTAAAGGCGGCGATCTTGCGGGCGCGAGCGTGGCTTGCATTGTGGCGGAAGCGAGCGCGGCGGATACGGCGCGAAATTTTAAAGCTTTTGGGCACGAGATGGGCGAAAATGGCGCACGCGAAAATTCTGCGAGCTCGACGAAGAGCGCGGATTTCGCGAGTGAAAATTTTACTAGCGAAGGCGTAAATTTAACGGCGAGCGGGGAGCCTTCTTTTGGGCAAAATTTATCCGCAGCGCCTTTAGATGACGGCTTTAAACCGAGCGGCGAGGGCGAGGATTTGACAAATTTAGCGGTCGATATTTTATACGAAAACGGCAAATTTTATGAGTTTTCCGCGCCTAAAATTTCTACGCGTAACACCCATGGCACGGGCTGCACGCTCTCAAGCGCGATCGCATGCGCGCTGGCGGCGGGACTTAGCTTGCCTGCGGCCGTTGCCCATGCCAAGGGCTTCGTACGCAGGGCGCTTGGCTGGAGCGAGCAGATCGGGCACGGATGCGGCGCGATAGATCATTATTTCACGGTCCAAGATCCCTTCGGCGCGGACTTTGGCGGATCTTGCGCGAACGAAATCAAAATCATCTCTCGAGACTAAAAGTTCAAGCGCTCGTTGAAATCCCTGCATTCGTAAAATTTCAAAGCTCCGCTGCTATTAAATTTAATCTAGCGGCACGAGATCGTCCAAATGGCTCGTCGCGACTTGTGATAAACGGCGGGATTGCGCGGCTAAAAAGCGTGCGCTACGGGGATATGCATACTTAAAATTTTTAGTTGATTTTTAGGCATCATAATCTGCGTAGAATTTTAAAGAATTTTTGAATTTTATTGTAGGGTTCGCGTTGCAAGTTAGGGCTTTCCTTATTTGCCTTATGCTATAGCTCTGCTTCGTGGCATTGTTAAATTTGCGTTATTTCTTATAGGTCTTTATACGCGAAAAAAGTGGATTATAAATATAAGCTAGTCATGCACTCACTGCTCACGTTACTGCCTACCTTCACCCCTATAAGGTAGACGCATCATTGTATGCCAACCATAGCGCTGTACCTGCCGCATTTGTCCTCTAGCTGCGAACTTAGCGATCTATGCCCGCCGCCTCATATTCACAGGGCTTGCTAAAATTCCAAATTTTCTAGCAAAAGAGTTATAATGGCTAAAATTACGTAAATTTAGGAATTTAAAATGCGCCACAAAAAAGGACTACTACTCTTAATCATCGTCTCAGGGATAATCTCTGCCGCAGATAACTGGATCGCATCGCTACTGCTGCCTAGCATCACAGATACGTTTGGGGTGCAGGTAAGCGCCGCCTCCACAGTTTTGACGGCATATCTGATCCCCTATGGCTTACTTCAGCCGGTTTACGGACATCTTAGCGATCGCTACGGCAGAGGTAAAATTTTAATTCTGCTAATGCTCTTTTTGGCGATATTTACGCTTCTTTGCTCCACTGCAAAAAGTCTAGCGTGGCTTGTTTTATTTCGTTTTTGCACGGGATGCGCGGCAGCGGGTATAATCGCCGTCTGCCTCAGCGTTATAGGTGATGCATATGACGAGAAGGATAGACAAAAAATCGTAGCGATATTTCTGGGCTCGGTATTTTTAGGGCAGGGGCTGAGTGCGGCTTTAGGCGGATGGGCGGTGGCCAGATTTTCTTGGAGGGAGATATTTTTAGCCTTTTCTGCGCTGTCTGTGGTATCTTTCGTATTACTATTTACGCTAAATTTTAAAGACGCTCCGAAAAGCGAAGGCGAAAGTTTCGTAAAATCCCTAGCCAGCTTGCGCGGCGATGCTGCGCTTTTGAGAAGCTATTTTTTGGCTTTATGTAACGGCGTAATTGTGCTCGGGGCGTACTCGTTCATAGGAGCTTATCTACTTAAAAAGCTGGGCTTGAGCTCAAATTTTGCCGGAGCCTGCCTTATGCTTTACGGCGTCGCTTGCTTTTTGGCAGGAAACGCTGCTAGATATTTAAAAGAGAAGTTGCCGCCAAAAGAAATTCTATCCCTCGGCTTTTTGGCGTCCGCTTCGGCGCTGTGCCTTTTGGCGAGTTGCTTCGCTACCACCGCATATGTAGGGACGTTTTTGCTGGGATTTGGCTATGTTTGCGCGCAGTCCGTCCTAGCAAGCGCAGCACTTCGTTGCGGCTCCGCCAAAGGTCTATCCTCTGGGATCATAGGCACGGCGATATTTTTCGGCGGCGGCATCGGTACTGCCGTAGGTGGCAAGGCGCTTGAATATTTAAGCTACCAAGGACTATTTTGCGGCTTTGCTGCGTTAGCCGCCGCGCTGCTGATTTTTTACCGTGCAAGCTTTAAAGGCACGCGTGAAATTTAATGCTCCGCAACAATAGCAGAATTTAAAATTAAGCATACTTCGCTGCCGCTTTTTCAGCTTCCGTGGTATGAGTTTGTTTCGGAATTTTTCGGGCACGCGGTTTGGTTTTGGGCGATCGAAGTATTTCGTCGCGATCTACGAAATCGCGTAACGGGTGAGCCCGATCCCGCGGACCGCTCGGGCGCTTCGCTCTTCTAGTTAAATTTGGAATTCCGCCCTGTTTAGTGCGGAATTCCATCATTTCTTATAAACGCAGTAAAATCACGATAAATTTTTATGTTAGAATTACTATTAATAAAATTTCAAAAGGAGCGGCAATGAAATATAAAATTTTAGTTGCAACCTTTACGGCTGCTCTGGGCTTACAGGGAGCGCTTGCGAGCGATTTTGGCGAGCGAGCTTGCGCGGCGCTAAAGGGCACGAAAATTTACGATACAAAGATTAGCGAAGGGATCTGGAATCAAAGCGGCGAAATCGGCGCCGATAAGATGTCTGCGCTAACGGGT
>CAURUA010000047.1:0-14908 GCA_963528045.1 uncultured Campylobacter sp.
GGCTTTAGATGGGTGGGGCCCAAATTTCAGAATAATAATTTTGAAATTTCGCCCAGATTTCGCAGTTTGCCGAGGCTTTAGGGATTTATGAAATTTATCTTTAAATTTTAGCTAGGCTTTGAAATCCCGCAGAATTTTATAGAATTTTACGGCTCGCGATTGCGCTAAATTTTAAAATTTTGCATCGTGGCATAATACACCGCAAGGGAATTTTGATGCCTGAGGCTTTGTGATGTCGTAAAATTCTAATGATTTGGAACTTGCGCCGCTATGGGGTTTTAATGTTTTAAATTTTACTTCTAGTGGAATTTTTTCATGCGACGGAAGTGCGACGTAATTTAGAATTTTAAAATTTCAGCTAGCGCACTAGTGTAAAATTCCACCCCGTCGCCGCCATGACTGAGCAGTGAAATTTTAAAATTTTAAATTCCGCGCCATGATAGAATATGATAAAATTGGAAAAATTTATAAAATTTTAAACTGCGAAAACGCCTCGCTAGGCATTAAAATTATCTTAAAATATAATTTAGCTTGCAAGGTTAAGCTAAATTTCTGCTTATAATCATATTGATTTAATCTTTATTTGGCTAAAATTGACGCTTATCAATTTCTTAATTTGAAAGGATAAAGATGTCTGATCTAAAACAGGATAGACGAGGCTTTATCGGGCTTACTTTCGGCGCAGTTGCCGCTGTGGGTGGCGTTTTCGCACTCGTGGGGATGAAGAAATCGTGGGATCCGTTACCTAGCGTGCGCGCCGCCGGCGTCACTACGGTAGATTTAAGTCCGATCAAAGAGGGCGAGCTGTATCAAACGCAGTGGCGCAAAAAGCCGATTTTCGTGCTTAAAAAGACTGCCGATATGCCTAAAAATGATGCCCGCGACGTCGTCGTAGGGGATGCTAGATATACGCTTTGCATCGGGCTTTGTACGCATTTGGGCTGTATTCCTAGCTACAAGCCATCGACGCAACAATTTATTTGTGCATGTCACGGCGGGATTTTCGATGCTAACGGCATAAACGTGTTCGGTCCGCCGCCGCGTCCTATGGATATACCGCCCTTTAAAATCGACGGAACGAAACTCGTTTTAGGTGAAGAGGGCCCCGAATACCAAGCCCTAAAGCAGAAAGCATAGGAGGCGCAGATGGCACATATCAGAAAAGCTACGGGAGTTTGGGATTGGTTTGACCAAAGACTCGCCGTAACGAAATTTTTTAAAGTGATGGTAAGCGAATATTGGATTCCTAAAAATATCAGCTTCCTTTGGGCGATGGGCGTTATTTTGATGACGCTATTTATAGTTTTATTCGTTAGTGGACTAATGCTCGTGATGTATTATAAGCCGGATGTCAATTTAGCATTTGATAGCGTAAATTTCACGATTATGAAAGAGGTCGAATACGGCTGGCTATGGCGTCATATCCACGCTGTATCGGCATCGGTTGTATTTTTGATCTTATACATTCATACTTTAGTAGCTATTTATTACCGTTCGTATAAGCAAGGACGAGAGATGATTTGGGTAAGCGGAATGCTGCTTTTCATCATCTTTTCGGCGGAGGCTTTCAGTGGCTATATGCTTCCGTGGGGGCAGATGAGCTACTGGGCAGCGATGGTTATTACTAATCTTTTTGGCGGAATTCCAGTAGTTGGCGACGCGATAGTAGAGTGGATTCGCGGCGATTACGCTGTTAGTGATCCGACGCTGACGCGATTTTTTATGCTTCACGTCTGTTTGCTACCTCTTGTGGTGGTTGCGGTGCTGGCGGTGCATTTTTATTCGCTTAGATTTCCGCATGTAAATAACCTAGACGGCGAGGAGATTGACTTTGAGCTCGAGGGCGAGAAGTATCTGCAGGGCAAAACTAGCGAAAGCAAGGTAATTCCGTTTTGGCCGGGCTTTTTGGCGAAGGATTTTTTCTACGTCAGTATCTTTATGATATTTTTCTTTTATCTGGTGGGCTTTCATTTCGATTTTGCGATGGATCCGATAAATTTCGAGCCGGCAAATAGCCTCAAAACCCCGACGCATATCTATCCGGAGTGGTACTTCCTTTGGGAGTATGAAATTTTGCGCGGATTTTACTTCGACGTAGGACCGCTTAAGGCTGCCGACATCGGGCTTATCGCCTTTGCGTTCGCCGGAGTTTCGCTGTTTTTCATACCGCTATTTGATCGCAGCAGCGTAGTAGCGCCTGCGCACAAAAACAAGGCGTTTTTCATTTGGTTTTGGATTTTAGTAATCGACATGATCTTGCTTAGCCTCTTCGGCAAGCTCCCTGCAGACGGCGCGGAGCTCGGTATTGAAAATAAATACTGGGGCTTTGCCCTATCGATCATCTATATCGGATTGCTCGTCGTAGTGCTTCCGTTGATCACGATCGCAGAAAGAAAGAGGGTCTAGCCATGAAAGAGATAAGAACCCTAATCTTAGTGCTTTTTTGTGTGGGAATTTTATACTGGTTTATCGAGCCTTATGCTCATACTAAGCTCAGTCCGCACACCGATCCGGTAAATTATGACTTTGCAGCAGGCGATACGGCTTTAGCCGCGCATAACGTAGCCGCAGCAGAAAGCGCTTTGGCCGCAGCTGAAAAAGGCGGGGATGAGACGATGATAAAAAATTCTAAAAAAGCCCTAGCCAGTGCGAAAGAGCAACAAGACAAAACCGTGCTTTTTTGGGATGAGATAAATAAAATCGATCTTAGCAAAGGCGATGCCGTGCGCGGCGCCGAGACCTTTACAAATGCAGGCTGCACCGCATGTCACGGAGTAAAAAGTGCAAATATCCCCGCTCCTATGGACGCGGCAAGCGCTAGTGCCGCATACGGCGTCAATCCTCCGGATCTTAGCAGCGCAGGCTATCTATACACCGATAAATTCTTAGCTGCGCTCATCAAAGATCCGATCATGGCTCTTAAGCTAGATCAGAAATTTGGTGACGAAAAGCCTTTTCCGATGCCTGGATTTTTCGGTGCGGGCGGTGATCTAAATCAAGAGATCGCCGATATCGTAGCCTATCTAAAATCGCTCGCTCCTAGCGAGGATAAGCTAATTGCCTCTGAGGCTGCTGCTAGCGGCATCAAGCAAGGCACCGAACTAGACGAAGCGCAGAAAAAATTCCTTTTAAGCAAGGCGGTTTTTGAGGATGCTTGTCTAAGATGCCACGACGTCAAATATGATAAGCTCTTTGCATCCAGCGATAAGGCTAGCTTGGCTGCATATATGGGCTCGACGCCTCCTGATCTTTCGATGATGATCCGTTCTAAGGGCGCCAACTATCTACACGAGTTTATCAATGATACGCAAAAGAAGCTTCCAGGCACTTCGATGCCGCGCGTAGGCTTGAACGAAAACGCTGAAGCCAAGGTCGTGGAGTATCTAGCTGACGTAGGCGATAGCAAAAAAGCCGAGCGTGAAGCTACGACCATAAATATTATGATATATTTCTTGATCCTTTCTGTTTTTGCAGGTCTTTGGAAAAGCAAAATTTGGTCGAAACTTCATTAAAAATTTTAGCAGTCGGAGTAAAATCCGACTGCCGTTTAAAATTCCGCCATATCCTAAATTCTATTAAATTCCATCTATCAAAAAGCTCTTGCAATTGAGAATTTAGCCGCTTTCGTGCTTTATGATAACCGCTTTTTTATTACTTTTTAAGATTTTTCTACATATAATTGCCGCTCGATTTTGAAATTTAATGTATGAATTTAACTCAAGAAGGTTCAGATGAAATTTTTTAAATTTGCGGTTTTAGCTCTAATTTTTCCGCTTGCTATGCTTTTTGCGGATACGGATTATCGCGCGGAAGCAGCGACGATAAAAGAGAAATTTGCTCAAGCGATCAAGCTTTATGTCGATGGTAATAATTCTGAGGCTAGAAAGATAACTCAAGAGGCGTATTTTGGGCATTTTGAAAATCTAGAAGCCGGCATTCGCATAAATTTAAGTCAGAAAAAATCCTACGATATGGAGAAGCAATTCGGCGATATCCGTAAAGCGATCAAAGCTGAAAAGCCTCTAAATGAGATCCAAGCAATGATCGATAATCTAAATCGCGAGATTGACGAGGTTCTGCCTGTGATTGAATCTGGTCATCGTCTCGTAGCCGAGTATCAAGACGGAGGCGATGGCAGCACTTCTGCGCCAGCCTCAGGCGGGAATTCCGCAGCATCTGGTACAACTTCGCCGTGGATGAGCGTCTATACGGAATTTAAAACTGAGCTGGATAACGCTAAAGCTGCGTTTGATAAAAAAGACGCTGCTGCGTTAAAGGCTGCGCTAAATCGCGCGAAATTTGATATCTACCGCAACGAACGTCTAGAGGAGGCGGTGCGAAAGTACGTCTCGTCTCAGACCGATCAATCGATTCAGCAGATCATCGGAAATCTCTTGCGCGAGGATGCAGATACGGACAAATCAAAATTTGATGAAGCGATAAACGCCCTAGATAATCTAGCATCAAAAGCTGTAAATGATTTGCCGCAAGAAAGCTATTCCATAGCACCACAGACTGCGTTAGCACAAAGCGATACTAGCGAGGATGAGGGTAAGGATTTTACACCGATCGTGCAAAATATCAAAGACAAAATGGCCAAGGTTTTGACGCTTTATGAAAGCGGTAAGGTTGATGACGCGATCGACGAGAGCGGCAATATCTACTTCGATGAATACGAAGAGAGCGGCATGGAAAATATCGTCGGCGCTAAAAATACTCAGCTCAAGCTAGACACCGAAGCAAGCTTTAATAAAATTTCGGCTCTTATGCGCGCGGGTGCTTCCAAAGAGCAGATCGTAGCGGCGCAAAATAAGCTATTTGATCAGCTTACCCAAAGCCTAGAGCTAACGAAGAAATCAAGCAATTGGGATCTATTCTTATATGCGTTTATCATCATTTTGCGTGAAGGATTTGAAGCGCTAATTATTGTAGCCGCAGTCATCGCTTTGCTTATAAAATCCGGCAACTCAAAGCACCTAAATATCGTTTACAGCGCTCTTGGCGTCGCGGTTGTGCTAAGTATCGCTACAGCTTATGGGCTAAATTATATCTTTGGTAGCGAAAATGCAGGACAAACGCGCGAAGTGATGGAAGGCGCGGTGATGTTAATCGCCGTGGTGCTGCTATTTTACGTGGGCTTTTGGCTTCTTTCAAATGCAAGCTCCAAAAAGTGGAGCGCCTATATCCAAGGTCAAATTTCAAACAGCCTGAGCTCGGGCGATAGCAAGATGCTTTGGTGGACGGTATTTTTGGCAGTTTATCGCGAGGGCGCAGAGACGGTGCTATTTTATCTGGCACTACTTTTCGATGCCAAAAGTCCGGCAGCTACCAGCATGGTAGCAGCAGGCTTCGTAGCGGGTCTGGCGGCTCTTATTATAGTTTATATCGTCATCAAAAAATTCTCGCTTAAAATCGCCATCAAGCCATTTTTCATCGCTACATCAGTCATTATCTTTTATATGTCCGTCGTATTCGTGGGCAAGGGCGTGATGGAGCTAGTCGAGGGCAAGGTATTTGTGCCTACCGTTATTGATGGGCTTCCAACGATTACGTGGATTGGATTTTATCCTTACGTCCAGAGCCTCGTGCCGCAAGCGGTGATGATCGTGCTTTTGATCGTAGGAATTTTGATCTTAAAAAATAAGCAAAAAAACAAATCTTAATAAGGAGAGAAAAGATGAAAAAGATTTTTTCAGGTATGTTGGCACTAAGCCTAGCCTCTGTTATAGCAATGGCGGGAGAGCATCCAATCGGCGAGCCGATTGAGCAAAATGGAATGGAGATCGCTGCTGTATATCTTCAGCCTATCGATATGGAGCCTAAAGGCATTGATCTAGCTCCTAGCAAGGCGGACATCCACCTAGAGGCAGACATCCACGCTATTAAGGGCAACGCAAATGGATTCGGCGAGGGCGAGTGGATCCCTTACCTAAAGATCGCTTACGTACTTAAAAACCTAGACACCGGCAAGATCCAAAAGGGAAATTTCATGCCGATGGTAGCTAGCGACGGCCCTCACTACGGCGCCAATATCAAGATGGTAAACGGCGTAGGCAACTACGAGCTAACCTACAACATCGAAAATCCAAGCGCCAATGGATTCGGTCGCCACGCGGACAAAGCGACCGGCGTAGGCAAATGGTGGGAGCCGTTCTCGGTTAAATACACCTTCCAATACACAGGCGCTCCTAAAGAGTAAATCGTAGCTGAGACTCCGCCGAGTCCGTTTTCGGCGGAGTCCTAGCAGTATTGGGTTTAGCCGCACGCTTTAAATTTAAGGCGGTTAAATTTAGCCCATTTAAAATTTAATCGCTACGTCGCAGCCAAAGCGCATCGTTTTTGCTTTAATACGTTTAAGCTTACGAATGTTTTAGCTGCGGTAAATTTTAAAATTTCAAGAGGCTTGAAATTTTAAAATTTTAAATTTATCACAGCGCTAGGGCGAGACAAAACCAAAGCAAGAGCGAGGCGAAATTTCTCTTTGCGGGTGGCTCTTGCCGTTGCGAACTTTTTTTGCGAGTGGATTTAAAATTTTAAAATTTACAAAATGGCGTAGGTTTTAAAATTTTAAAATTTAAGCAATTATAGGCGATTTACGCGCATTAGGCTCGATGAGGATTTTTAATGACGATATTTTTTTATCACGTTAGCTTGGCTCTGTTTCCGCTCGCGTTTTTAAGCGCGTATCTGGGCGGCAGGCGCTTTATCAGCGCATCGTTTTTGCCCGCGCTTTTGGGAGCTGCATTTGGGGCGCTGTGCTTTAGCGCATTTGCGCGCTCGGCAAACGCTGATACAGGCAAGATTGTATTTGACGCGCTCGCACTTTTAGCGCTGCTCGCGCTACTGCTTGCGTTTAGGCTTAAGCGCTTTTATCTTACCGCTGTAGTTATTTTTGCTCTTGGCTGCGCGTATGGATTTGAATACCGCTTCATAGGGATGAATTTTAAAATTTTCTCCGGCGAGCTACTGGATAGCTTCAGCCTAACCAACCTCTTTATGGTGGTTTTAGGCGTGCTGGCGCTAATTTTATTCTATTTTATTTATCGCTCAGCTCTAGCGCGCGCGAGCAGGGGCGCAAAGCTAGTGTCGTTCGCTCTTGCGTGGGCGTTTGCCTTCATAGCTAAAATCGGCTTTTTAGGCCTTGATCTGCGCCAAGCGGATGCGCCCAAAGCACTAGCTGCGAAGGGTTTTGAGGGGCTTTCAAACGCGATCGGCTCGTCCGAGTTTCTAAGCGTCATCGCTAAAATCATCCACTACAACAACTCCTATCTGACGCTAGCTCTTTGCCTTATAGCTGCGATAATTGCTCTGCTTACGGCATTTCGTGCGCCAAGTCGAGTGCCTCGCGAAGCGGACATTATAAAATTTAGAGAGGTTAAGGCGGGCAGATTCGCCATTTTTAGAGATTTTAACCTGATCTTGTCGCTTGGGGTTTTAATCAGCTTTTTGGGGCTTTATTATATCTTGGTCGCTTCAAAACCGCCTACGATCGATGAGCCTAAGATCATCGAGCCGCAAGGCGCGGAATTCATAATCGATGCGAACATCGTAAAGGACGGCAAGCTGCACCGCTTTGCCTACGTCACCGACGACGGGCATAAGGTCAGGTTTTTTCTACTAAACCGCTTCACGGACAAATTTGCCCCGGTCGCGGTTTTTGACGCGTGCTCAATCTGCGGCGATATGGGCTATATCAAAAAAGGCGACGAGCTCATCTGCATCGCTTGCAACGTGCGGATATTTTTACCGAGCGTCGGTAAGCTGGGCGGCTGCAATCCGATTCCGCTAGATTATAAGCTAGAGGGGCAAAATATCGTCATTGCGCTTAAGACGATTGAAGATGGCGCGTCCTATTTCTCGGAGATCGTGGATAAAAAGGTGATCGATCCGGTCAGTAGAAAAGAAATTTTAAACACCTCTAAATTTAGCTATCTTTACTACGGACGCACCTACTTTTTTGAAAGCGAAGCGAATGCAAACGCCTTCACCGCACACCCCGAGCGCTATGTAGATGAAAACGGCACGCTAAAGGAGCTTAAATAATGTTTTTACGCATCATCAAATCCTCCATTTTAAACTCCAGGGATAGCAAAATTTTAGCGTTTTTGACCATATTTTTATCGGTCTCGCTGATCGCTTGCATGCTAAATATCACGCTAAAAATCGGCGATCAGGTCGCTAAGGAGCTACGCAGCTACGGCTCGAATATCGTAGTGCTACCGCGCTCGCAAAGTCTAAGTATCGAGATCGGCGGGCGCGAATACTCTCCGCTTAAGAACGACGATTTCTTAAAAGAGAGCGAGCTACATAAGATCAAAGAAATTTTTTGGCGCAACAATATCACCGCCTTTGCGCCCTTTTTGACTACCCGCGCGGGAGATTACGACGTCGTGGGAACCTACTTTGAAAGGGACGTGGGCGTTAGCGACGAGCCTGATTTCAGATCGGGCGTGCGCTCGCTCTATCCGTTTTGGAGCGTAGAGGGGCAGTGGGTAAAAGACGGCGCCGAGAATGAAGTACTCGCAGGCGACGGGCTTGGGCTAAAGATAGGCGATACGGTTAAGCTTGGAGATTATGAGGTTAAAGTCGTTGGGATTTTGCACGGCGCGGAAGATGAGGCCAAAAAGCTGATCGCAAATTTATCGCTGGTACAAAAGCTAACGCACAAAGAGGGCCTCATCGCCAAGGCAGAAGTTAGCGCCATGACGATCCCCGAAGACGATCTGTCCGTAAAGGCAAGAAGGAGTCTCGATAATCTAGACGCCACAGAATACGACACCTGGTACTGCTCAGCATACGTTAGCTCCATCGCATATCAAATCACCGAGGAGTATCCAAACGCGACTGCTAAGGCGGTGCTTAGCGTCAGCGAAGCTCAAAGCGGCATCACGAAAAAAATTCAAAATTTAATGGGTGTCGTAAGCATCCTGTCGCTGCTGATTTCAAGCATCTGCATCACGAGCCTGCTAAGCAGCGAAATTTACAAGCGCAAAAAAGAGATCGGCTTGCTTAAGGCGCTGGGAGCGAGCAACTTTATGATCTATATCCAGTTCGCCGCCGAAATTTTCGTTATCTGCGTAGCAAGCTCGCTCGTGGGCGCAGTCGTGGGCTACGCGCTTAGCTGGGCGATCGCGTATCAAATTTTTGGCTCCTTTATCGGCGTGTCGCTGATGGTCTTTCCGCTTAGCATCGTCTTTGGACTTCTTATTTGCATTATCGGCTCGATTCTGCCACTACGCGGAGTGATCAAGCTATTGCCTGCGGAGGTGCTTTATGGTAGGAAATAACGGAGCGTTTTTTAGAGGCGCGATCTTTAAAAGTATCATCAACAGCGGCATCCGCAGCTTCGTGATTTTCGTCGCGATCATGCTAGGCAGCGCAGTTTGCGCGGCGTTCGTAAATATCTACGCCGACATCGATAAAAAGGTCGCCAGCGAGCTAAACAGCTACGGCGCAAATTTAATCGTAAGCCCTGCAAATTTAGAAAATTCCCATATGGACGAAGCGGCGCTCGATGCAAAATTTGCCAAAATTCCAGCTCTAAAAAGCGCGAATAAATATCTTTTCGGCAGCGCAAATTTGGGCGTAAACTCAGGCATCATCATGGGGGTAAATTTCTCCTCTCTGCGCGATACGATGCCGTTTTTGGATCTCAAAGAGGGCTCGTTTATCGGCGTGGATTTCGACGATAAAAACGCGCTCATCGGGCAGGATCTCGCCAAACTTTTGGGCGCGAAGCTCGGTGATAGTATCGAGATCACGCCGATCGGCTCAAACGAAACGAGCAAGGTAAAGATAAAAGGCATCGTCTACGACGGGCAGAAAGAGGACGGTATGCTGCTAATCTCGCTGCCGCTGGCGCAAAAAATTTTAAATCAGCCTGCGCAGGTAAATTACGCAGAAGCGATCGTAAGCGGCGATTTTAAGCAGCTTAGCGAAATTTCAAAAAGCCTAAGCGATGCGCAGATGAGCTTCGCGCCGATCGGCAAGGTATCCAAGACTCAAGGCATCATCTTAAACAAAATCAAGCTTTTGATGCTTCTTATCGGCATTACGATCCTTCTGATCACCTCGGTCTGCATCAACACGAGCCTTAGCTCGATCCTGCTTTCGCGCATCAAAGAGTTCGCGCTCATCCGCGCAATCGGCGCGAGCAAACAAAATTTGCTCCACCTGATCCTGAGCGAAATTTTAACCGTCTGCGTCGCAGGCTCGCTAGCAGGGGTCTTCGTGGGATACCTGCTAGCGATCTTGCTGGGGCATCTGATATTTTCAAGCAGCGTGGATTTTAGGCTGATTAGCCTCTTTGCGGCGGTCGCACTGAGCCTGATTTTTGCGCTCGCGGCAAGCTACTATCCGATCAAAAAGGCGCTGAATCCGAATTTAGCGAATCTATTAAGGGAATGACATGGAAATTTTAAAATTTGAAGGCATCTGCAAATACTTCGGCGAGGTTAAGGCTCTCGATAATATCAGCTTCGACGTTTTAAGCGGCGAGTGGGTCAGCATAATGGGCCCAAGCGGCAGCGGCAAGAGCACGCTCGTAAATATCCTAAGCCTGATGGACACCCCCACCGCAGGCAGATATATCCTAGGCGGAGCCGATGCAAGCGCGCTAAACGACGAGCAAATTTTAGAATTTCGCCGCAAAAAGATCGGTCTCGTGTTTCAGCAGTTTCACTTAATCCCCTATCTAACGGCCGTCGAAAACGTCATGCTAAATCAATACTACCACAGCTGCGTGGACGAGGACAGCGCCAAAGCGGCACTTGAGAAGGTGGGGCTCGGGCACCGCATCACGCACCGCCCTAGCGAGCTTAGCGGCGGCGAGCAGCAGCGCGTCTGCATCGCTCGCGCACTCATCAATGATCCCGACATCATCATCGCCGACGAACCTACGGGCAACCTCGACGAAGCCAACGAGCGCGTGGTTTTGCAGCTCTTTCAGACGCTTCGCAGCGAGGGCAAGACGCTGCTTTTGGTCACGCACAACGAAGAGCTCGGTAAATTCGCCGACAAAGTGGTGCGCCTAAGACACGGCAAGCTCGATCGAATAGAGCTTTTGGATCAAAGCACGATGAAACATCATCTAGGCTCGCAGGATGAAAATTCAGATCGCGATTTAAGCCAAAGCGCTTCGCAAAGCTCTAGCGCCGAGGCTGCGAGCGAGCAAAATTCTGCCTCGCAAAGCTCTGGCGGCGAAGATCAAGACGCTGAAAATTTAAGCGGCGAAAATCAAGGTGCCAAAAATGCGGGCGCGCAAAATGACGGTGCGTAAAATTTAGCTCGCATGATGAAAAATAAAGCTACGTTAAAATTTAAAAATTTCAACGCCCGCCCGCACTCTTTTTGCATCCGCCTAAGGCTCGCGCGTGCAGGTGCGACTCCTTGCTACGCATGTTCCGCCGAAGCCGTTTGCCTCGAAATATCAAGCGCCGTTGCGAAGCCGAGTAGAGTGGGTAAAAATTTTAAAATTCTAAATTTTAAAAGCCAAAACGCTACGGGTGCAAATTACGACGCGGATCGCGATATGCGCTTCAGCCCAGATCGAGACATAAATTTCAACGCATACCACGATATAAATTCCGGCAGAGATCGCGCCGCAAATTTTAAAATTTCAAACGCAAATTTAAAGGCCGATTTAGCGCGCCCGAAGGCGGGTTTTAGATGATAAAATTTTTAAATTTAAAAGTTGCCGCCGCTGTGTTCGCGCTGCTGCTCGCAGGCTGCGACGGATGGAAGCACCATCTAAGCAGCGACGGCACCTCGCTCGCCTCCAAGTTCGACCCCTCCGAGCGCACGCTAAAGATCGAGGGCAATGACAAGCCCTTTGTGCTGTTTTTCTATACCAGCGGCTGCGGCGCGTGCAAAGCCCAAGTACCCGTGCTAAACGAGCTACAAGCTAGCGGCGATGCGCTGATTATCGGCATTCTAGGCGATAGTAAAGGCTTAGAAGCCGACGCCGCGGTCGCTCGTGAAAAGGGGATAAAATTCCCAAGCGTCAGCGGCGCGAGCTCAGTGAAATACTTTGAAACCATCGTAGGCGGCATTTTCGGCACCCCTACGTCGGTGATCTACGATAAAAACGGCAAAGCGGTCAAAAAACTCATCGGCCTCTACCCCAAATCCGCCTTCGAAACGCAGCTCAAGCTTATAAATTAACGAGCAGAATTTAATGCAGCCGGATTTACGGCACTGGCCTGCAATACCCACTAAAATAACACTTCGAGTTTAAAATTCCTTTCAACTTGCAGATGCCTTTGCGTTTAAATTTAAAAATTTAGGCGCGCAACGGATTTAAGCATTCGCCGAGTTTTGCTAAAATTAGCTTTGTCATTAAGCTGCTTAAAGGACTAAAAGCGGCGATATCAAAATAGAAAGGAAACGTCAATGAGTAAAAAATCCCTTGCCTTAGGCGCTGCCGCGATACTTTGCGGCGCGCTAAGCCTAAACGCCGAGGTTGAGGCGCAGAGCGCGCAAATAGATCTGAAATTTAACGCCGCGAATTTTACGCAAGAAAGCGTGATCGTAGGCGGCAAAAAGATAAAATTTCGCGCCTACAAAAACATAATCTACGTCGCAAAACCCGTAAGCGCGCACTATCAGAGTATGAATATATTCATCCCGCAGCAGTATTTTGATGGTGGCAAGAGCGGCAAATTTGACGCCGCGAGCGCGCCGATATTTTTGCCAAACGGCGTGGGCGGCTACATGCCCGGCGAAGCGGGCGAGGTCAAAATAGACGAAAGCGGCAAACCAAACGCGATCGCTACGGCGCTTTCGCGCGGTTACGTCGTAGCCGCTCCCGCAGCGCGCGGACGCACGCTAAAGGACGCAAACGGCGATTATATCGGCAAGGCGCCCGCGGCGATCGTCGATCTAAAGGCAGCCGTGCGGTATCTGAAATTTAACGACGCAGCGATGCCGGGGGACGCGGACAAGGTCATCTCAAACGGCACGAGCGCGGGCGGAGCGCTCTCGGCGCTTTTAGGCACGAGCGGAGACGAGGCCGCGTACGAGCCGTATCTGCAGGAACTGGGCGCTGCGAAGGAGAGCGATAAAATTTACGCGGCGTCGGTATACTGCCCGATCACAAATCTAAAGCACGCGGACGCGGCGTATGAGTGGATGTTCGGCGCGCAGAGCGAATATGAAAAGATGGATTTTAGCGGCTTTGATGCGGCGGGATTTAACGAGCGCGGCGAAAATTCTAGCGGCACCGAAAAAAAATCCAAAAAAGGCGCGGATCAAAGCGCCGCAAAGCCCGCACGCAAAACGCTAAGTGGCAAACTAAACGCAGCGCAGATTAAAATTTCAGACGAGCTAAAGGCGCAATTCCCCGCCTATCTGAACTCGCTAAGCTTAAAGGACGGGGACGGTCGCGCGCTAAGCCTGGATAAAAACGGCGATGGCAGCTTCAAAGATTACATAAACGGGCTCATATCGGCCTCGTTTGCTAATTTTGCGGCGAAAAATCCGCGCGCGAAGGCGCCCCTATACCTCGCCGCCAAGATCAAGGACGACGCATCGCAATCGCATATGCTTTTTTTGGGCTACGCGACTGCCGAGCCGCGCGCCAAGACCCCGCCCGCATTCGACGGCTTTGCGCTTGAAAATCCCGAAAACGAGCTGTTCGGCGGCGCCAAATTTAACGCGGCGCATTTTACGGATTTTGGCGCGATGAATGACCCCGCCAAAGAAGTGCTAATCGCAGATGCGCGGATCGTAGAGATGATGGATGCGATGAGCTTCGTGCATAGCGGAAACGGCGCGAAGCATTACCGCATCCGACACGGCGCGAGCGATCGCGATACGGCGCTTGCGATCCCCGCGATTTTGGCGCTTAGCTTGCAAAATGCGGGCAAGAACGTCGATTTTGCGGTGCCTTGGGGGCAAGGACACGGCGGAGATTACGATCTTAAGGAGCTTTTTAACTGGATCGACGAAATAGTCGCGCGCTAGATTAACGGGCGGAATTTTACTTTGGAATTTAAAATTTTGCCCGCAGCTCTGCCCTAAATTTTATCGCCTAAAGCTCGCCCTAACAGATACGCCGAGCGGCGTAAAATTTCGCTGCAAAATTCTATCGCGGCAGAATTTTAGCATCGCCGCAAGACACGCAACGGCTTGAAATTTTGCAGCCAGCACTCAAAAAATTCCATAGAATTTTATCGCGGCAAAACGACGCGAATTAAATTTCATCGGCCACGGCGATTTATGGCGCGGAGCTTTTAGCGCGATCCGCGCCAAAATTTCGGCACAATCAAATTCTGCAGGCTAAATAAAAACCGAAGTATGCGATAAAATTTCACGGCGTTTATGCACTTCCGATCGCAAGTATTTGAGCACGCAAGTATCGTGCATAGCGCGCATTCGACGCGCGGGTGATTAAAAATCCGCCAAAATGAACGCAAAAAACCCAAATAAGCACGGCAAGCAGGCTAAATTTAAAGGCGCACATTTCGCGATCTCCCGCATGTTCAAGCCCGCTCTTGCTATCCATTCGGTCTGCTTTAATAATCCACTGACACCCAAAAAGCGGCGTTTGGGGTCTGTATCTTTGCGACATGTGTATAAATTTCATAATTTAACGGCACTTAGCCTATTAAGACCAACGCATACCGCGGCAAAATCGTTTCCTAAAACCGGGCGCGCTAGCATCTTTGCGGCAGCGGCGCAACTTGGCGTCAAATTTAAACGCTAGCTCTCCTTGCGCCGCCCTCTAGCTTGCGTACGGCGGGCATCGCCTGCGACGACGCCAAAATGCAAGCCGCTTTTTGCCGCGCTGCGCCGCGAAAGAGCTTTTAAAATTTAACGCCCTAGCCTTTCGCGATCTCGTAAAAACCGTCTTTGAAAACGACCTTGCCCTCATCCGCCAGACGCTTTAAAAGCTGCGCGCTTGCTTCGT
>CAURUA010000048.1:0-14706 GCA_963528045.1 uncultured Campylobacter sp.
GAGGTGCCCAAAGCCAGCATGCCGATGGCCTGAGAGCCTTTATTTATCGGCGCTACGCGCACGACGAGCGATGAGGTGATCGACCAAAAGATCGCGTGCGAAATCGCGATACCGAGTCGCGCGATTACCAAAACGGCGAAATTCCACGCAATGGCGGCCAGGACGTGGCTTAGCGTAAATAGCACGAAAAGCCGCAAAAGTAGCCTCTTGCGCTCGAGCTTCGAGGTTAGCAGCATCAGCGGCAGCGAAAGGATGCTCACCGCCCACGCGTAGATTGTGATGATTAGCCCCGTGCTCGTAACGTCCATCTCAAAATCCGCCGCGATGTCGCTTAGCAGAGCCACGGGGATAAATTCCGTCGTGTTAAAAATAAAGGCGGCAAACGCCAGCGCGATAACTCTCGTGTAAGCGATTTTATGGACGTTCATCGGTTTTCCTTTTTGAGTTTTTCAAATTTGGCTTTAAATTTTGAGCGCTTGTGGCTTGCATCTGCTTTGCTCGGAATTTTAAAATTTTAAAATTCCGCGCCGTGTTTGGTCGCATCCCGCGCTAAATTCCAAACGGAGGATTATAGCTAAATTTAACCCATTTAATACGCGAGCCGTTTTCACGCTAGAAACTTTAAACAAATAAATTACTTTTTAGAAATTATATTTTTTTAAAATTACGTAAATTCTATCAAGGAGGAATTGATGAAAAATTTTACGATTTTATCGATTGCAGCGATGTTGGCGCTAAGCTTGAGCGCTTCGGATATTACGCTTGACGGTAAGGACGTGACGCCGCAAGAGATAGCTCAGATCGCAAACGGCGCCAAGGTCAAGATCGACGATGCCGCGATGCAAAAGGTCAAAAAGGCGCATGAAATTTTACTAAGCGCCGCAAAAGACGGGCAGAAAATCTACGGGCTTACCGTGGGCGTGGGGCTTAATAAAGACCGAAGCTTCGTCGATGCGAAGGGGAATTTGGACGCAGAGGTGATCGAGGCTTCTACGAAATTTAACATCGGGCTCATCCACGCGCACTGCGGCGGCGTCGGTGAGGATATGCCGCTAAAAACGGCTCGCGCGGTGCTCGCGACGAGGCTAAACAACATGCTATTCGCGGGCGCGGGCGTGCAGGAGGAGGTGATAAGATTATATAAAGAATTTTTAAATCAAGACATCATCCCCGTAATGCCTAGCGTGGGCTCTATGGGCGAAGCGGACATCACGATTTTAGGTCACGTCGGCCTTGCGATGCTCGGAGAGGGCGAGGTGTATTACAAAGGCGAAAAGATGGCTGCCGCGCAGGCGCTGAAAAAAGCGGGGCTCAAGCCGCTCTCGCCGTTTGGCAAGGATAGCCTTTCGATTTTAAGCTCAAACGCCTACTCTGCGGCGCTTGCGAGCCTTGCGCTGGAGGATCTGAAGCACGCGGATAAGATGTCCAAGCTCGTCTTTGCTCTTAGCCTTGAAGCACTAAACGGCAACGTCGCTCCGTTTTCGAGCGAGGCTGCGAGCTTAAGGCCGTTCCCGCAGTTTGAGGCCACGGCAAAGCAGATAAGAGAAATTTTAAAAGACAGCTACCTATGGGATAAGGACGATACCAGGGCGCTGCAAGATCCGCTCAGCTACCGCGACGCGTCGTATTTCTTCGCCGCGATGAGCTCGTCCATACAGAGCCTTGAAAGCTTGATGAAAATCCAGCTCAACTCCTCCGACGATAATCCCGGAATTTTCATCGGCGAGCAGCCTGCGGGCGCAAAATTTCAAGAAAGTAAGCTCTTTACCAAAGGCGGCGCGGTCGTGCCTACGTCAAATTTCGAGCCGCTTTTGTGGGTGATAGAATTTGAAAAAGCGTCCATCGTGCTCGCGCACAACTCAAAGGCCTCAGCGCTTCGCACGATCAAGCTATCGGATGATAACTTCACGCACCTAAGCCGCTTTTTAGGCACCGACAAGACCGTGCATGCATTCGGCGCGATGCAAAAGCCTTTCGTAGCGCTTGCGGGCGAGAACGAGTTTTTGGCAAATCCTGCGTCGCTTGATTACGTCCCCGTAGCGGGCAACATCGAAGACGTCGCGACCAATGCGCCTTTCGTGATGCAAAAATTCTCCAAGCAGATCGAAAATTTTTACTCGATCTTGGGTATGGAGCTCATCCACGCCGCGCAAGCGATCGATCTAAGAATGCAGCAAAACCCGAACCTAAAGCTCTCTGCGCAGACCAAAAAGCTCTACGATGAGTATAGAAAAGTCGTGAAATTTATGGATACCGACAGGCCGCTAACGGACGATTTTAGAAATTCTGCGAAATTTTTAAAAGAGTATAAGTAAAGGGGCTACGATGAAAAAAAGTCTAATTTTAATCGCCGCGCTCGCTTCCGCCGCTCTTGCTAGCGATGCGGCAAGCGGTAGCGACAGCCTAGCGGAAGCATTTAAAAACGGAAAATTTAGCGGCGATATCACGGTCTGGTCCGAAAGCCGCCATATAAACAAAGGGCAAAAATCGACTTATTATGCTAATACGTCGTATATCGTAGGCTCGCTGGGTCTTGGTTACGAAACCGATTTTTATAAAAACTTTAGGCTCGTAACCGGATTTAGAGGCGCCGCGCCGCTATACGAGAGGCACAAAAATTTCCGCACGCTGCACGGCACGGGCGATTCTACTGAAAGAATTTACGAGCATGATCGTACTCTACTTTCGACGCTCTATCTTGAGTATAACGCATATGACACCTCTGTTAAGATCGGTCGTCAAGAGATGATAACCGATTGGATCGGTAGGTTTAATGACGGCGTGCGTATAACGAACAACTCCATTTCAAATCTAACGCTCGATGCACTTTGGACGCGTGCGCAAGGAAGGGCGTCATATAAAGAGATGTGGGGCTTTACCTCTAGAAATAAAGATCACGGCGGCGTTTTTAACGTAGGAGCTACGTATAAATTTGATAGCGGCTTTAGTACTAAGGCTTACGTTTTGCATGCAAACAACGTCTTTACGGGCGTAGGCGGCAAGGCGATGTATGACGGCGTGATAAATGAGGATTGGAGCGCGGGCGGTATGATCCATTATGCGCAAAGTGATGAGAAGAAGATAAAAGATGACGGCAAGATGTTTGAGGCTACGGCATACGCTAAATTTCAAGATCACAAGCTTACTCTGGGTTATGCCAAATCAGGCAAGGCTATCGGCTGGGGTAGTTTAAATTTAACGGGCGATCACATCGTGCCGTTTGAGGAGGGCGACGTGATGTACGAGCGCGACGCAAGGACGCTTTATGCGATGCTTGGTACGCAGATGGGAGATCTAAGCCTTACCGCTCTTGCGGGCACCACCAAATATAAGCTTAAAGGCGGCGACGATACGGATTATAGACAGCACGAGCTTAGCGTATGGGCGGATTACGCATTGATGAAAGATCTAAAAGCCTTCGTCGTCTACGATCAGGTATTTAAGGCGCAACCGGGTTATCCTGCGCTTAGACAGATCGGCGCGGGGCTGAGCTATAGTTTTTAAAGCTTAAAGGTAGAAAATGAATAGTAGAAGAAAATTTTTAGGCGGCCTGTGCATGGCCGCCGTCGCTCCTGCGTTCGCAAGCGCGCAGATAGGCGCGAGCGACGTAAAATGGGACGAGGAGTGGGATGTGCTCGTCGTGGGCTCGGGCTTTGCGGGCTCGGCTGCGACGTGTCAGGCGCTAGATGAGGGCGCAAAAACGCTGATGATCGACAAGATGCCCGTGCTCGGCGGAAACTCCGCCATCAACGGCGGCGCGATCGCGGTGGTAAATTCCAGCTTCCAAAAGGCGCGCGGTATCAAGGACTCGTATGAGCTCTATATTAAGGATATCCTCAAAGCGGGGTTAAATTTAAACCAAAAAGACCTTGTCGAAACGATCGCCAAAAACGGCAACGACGCTTATGAGTGGACGCTTAAAAAGGGCGTTTATTATCGCGACGCCTTGGGGCAGTTTGGCGGGCACTCGGTGCCGCGCACTATCTGGCCCGAGATAAACTCCGGCGGCAAGATCACCATCCCGCTGCAAGAGTACGCGATGAGCCACGGCGCGACCATCCGCACGCGAGTGATCTTAGACGATCTGATCCGCGATGAGAGCGGCAAGATAATCGGCGCGAAGGTAAGGGAGAATTACGATTTCATCTTCGATCCGCTCAAAGACGAGGCGGACAACAAAAGCGGCACGGTGAAATTTTATAAGATCAACGGTGGCATCGTCATGGCTACGGGCGGCTTTTCGTACGACGTAAAATTTAGACAAACCATCGATCCTACGCTAACGCCCGATCTTGACTGTACCAACCACTACGGAGCGACCGCATACGCGCTAAAGATGATGATGGCAAACGGCGTTGCAACGCGCGATTTAGAGTGGATACAGCTAGGGCCTTGGGGTAGCCCCGACGAGAAGGGGTTTGGCATAGCGCCGGTGTTTGCGATACCTGCGTTTAGCTACGGCGTGATGGTAGATGCAAGAACGGGCAAGAGATTCGTAAACGAGCTAGCCGACCGCAAAATCCGCTCCGACGCGATCTTAAAGATCCACAAAAACCCCGATGGCAGCCTCACTCACCCGATAGTTATCTGCGATAGCGTCGGCGCGCAGGGCACGACGAAGGCAAACGTTTATCGCGGTATCCACAAAGGCGTCATTAAGGTTTTTGACACGATCAAAGAGCTCGCCGCGCACTACGATATCCCGTACGAAGGGCTGCAAAAGACGATCGATGATTACACGAGATACGCGCATGCGGGCAAGGACGAGGAATTTAACAAGCCGTTTTTTAAATTTAAAGGCATAGTGCCCGATC
The DNA here is from genome assembly GCA_963528045.1 of uncultured Campylobacter sp. Classification (GTDB taxonomy): domain Bacteria; phylum Campylobacterota; class Campylobacteria; order Campylobacterales; family Campylobacteraceae; genus Campylobacter_B. The sequence goes on from CAURUA010000048.1 coordinate 4,815, forward strand.
TTACTAAGCCTCCGTTTTACGCGTGGCGGGCGCTGCCGAAGGTGCATCACACGATGGGCGGCGTTAAGATCGACGTGCAGGCGAGGGTTTATGATACGAACGGAGCGCCGATAGAGGGGCTTTTTGCCGCGGGAGAAGCGGTGGGCGGACCGCACGGAGCGAGCCGTCTTGGAAGCTGCGCGATACCTGATTGCTTGGTATTCGGCAGGATCGCCGGCGCAAATGCCGCAAATTTAGCTAAAAAGGATAGAAAATGCTAAAAATTTTTAAAATTTTAGCGATCGCCTGTTTCGCTCTTTGCGCGGCATTTAGCGCAGACGGCGCGCTTGCGGACGCGGGCAAATTTAACAAACAAAACTATCCGATTAAATCTCATCACGACAAACTCGGCTTTGACTGCAAAAATTACCACAAGCAGGCCGATCCGAAGGACTATAAGGCTCTAAGCGCGGATGAATGCCTAAGCTGTCACAAAAGCTACGACGCGCTAGCCGAGCGCAGCGGACATCTGGGATATGACGACAACGTCCACGCAAGCCCGCACTATCCGAAAATGGACTGCAACCTCTGCCACCGCTCGCACAAGCCGTCGCAGAACTACTGCGTGATGTGTCATTCGCAAGACTCGATGAAAAAAATATTGGTGCCGTAAGAAAGGAAGCGTTATGAAAAAAATATTTATAAAATTTTGTCTATTTTGCGTTTTCGCTTTCGTTATATTTTTCGGCGGCAATGCGCTCATCCACTCGACCGGCGACGATAAATTTTGCACCCTTTGCCACGAGTGGATGGATCCTATGGTGCAGGCGTATCACGGAGATAAGCACGGCGGCGCAAACCGCAAGGGAATAAAGGTAAAATGCGTGGACTGCCACCTACCGCACGACAGCTACATCTCGTACGTGTTTCAAAAGGGGCTAAACGGCTTTAACGAGGTTACGCACATGATGTTTAACGATGCGGATAAGATGGATTGGCAAGCGCATAGGCAAAACCGAACGAAATTCGTCTACGACAGCGGCTGCATAAGCTGTCATGAAAGAATTTTAGACGTAAATTCCACCAATGCGAATATAAACGATATGCATAAAATTTACGCGGATTTTAAAGACAAAAAGGATAAATTAAGCTGCGTTAGCTGCCACAAAACGGTAGGGCATAAAAGCTTAGGCAAAATCCTTTACGAGATCAAAAATCCGCCGGTGGGCAACTGGGACGATGAACCCAAAAAGGACGAGCCGAAAAAATAGAAAAACGGAGACGCCTCGTGAAAGAGAATTTTTATAAAAATAATATTTTTGCGATATTCTCTTTCATCTTTCTTGCCTTGATGGCGGGAAATTATATGCTTAACCGCTCGTTCGTAAGAGAAATTTTAGTGCGCGAGCAGTTAAGCATCCTAAAAAGCTCGAGCGAGCGTATAGAAAAATGGCTCGAAAATAAAAAATCTAGCCTACGCGCCGTAAACGAGCTCATATCCAAATACGACTCCGCAAAAGACGAGCAGATCATAACCGACATCTTAGACAAAAGCCAAGAGATCGCAAATTTTTCAAGCGTCTACGCAGGATACGAAAACAACATAACCGTCTCAAGCAGGCTGTTTGACAAGCCGCAAAACTACTCTCCTGTGCTTCGTCCGTGGTATATCAACACGGTAAAAGAGGATAAAATTTACATCACCAAGCCCTATTCGGACGTGGGGCTTAAGGTGCCCGTCATCTCCATATGCAGCAGCATCAAGCAGGATCAGGCTCTAAAAGGCGTGCTGTGCGGCGTAATATCCTTTAGCGATATCAAAACCGAAATTTTAGATCTGCGGATCGAAAACGGGTATCTATTTTTGATCGACGAGAGCCTAAATGTGCTGCTGCATCCGGATGAGCGCATAGAGCTATCTAAGATCAAATTCAATATAGAAAATTTAGACCTAAATAAAACGCGAAATTACGAGACGGACGATGCGATCTTTACTTTTAGGCCGCTTGAGGGCTCAAAGCTCGTTTTGGTAGCCAAGACGCTTAAAAAGAACATCTACAACAAGATCAACGAGCAGTTCATCGTAAATTTAACGATCTACGTAATAAGCATATTTTTGTTTTTGATCCTTGCGTATTTTTATAATAAAAGGCTTGAGCGCCAAAGCAGGCTGCTTGAGCAGATGAAAAGGGAGTATGAGATACTTTTGTTTCAGCAGACGAAGATGGCCGAGCTCGGTCAGATGATCGCCGCGCTCTCGCACCAGTGGATTCAGCCGCTTAACTCGCTCGGGATTTTTTTAGGCAATCTGGTGCAGTTTAAAAAGACGGGTAAGCTGAGCGATGAAATTTTTTACGACAACATCAACAGATCGCTAGCCAATATCGATTATATGAGCAAAACGATGGATACGTTTAAAAATTTTTACAAGATAGAGAGCAGGGTTCAAAATTTTAATATATGCGACGCGATCCGCGACACGATCTGCGTGCTCTTCCCCAGCAAGCGCACGGTCGATATAAAAGTAAGCGTGGCAAGGGGCGTGAGTCCGCTTTGCGAAAACTATGCCAACGAGTTTAAGCAGATCATCGCCTGTCTGATCCAAAATTCCAAGCAGGCGCTGCAAAACGCAAAAAATCAAAAACGAGGCAGGATCGTCGTAAATATTAAGCGTGACGCCGAGCACTTTCTAATCAGGGTCATCGATAACGCAGACGGCATAGCCGTGCAAAGAGATAAAATTTTTACCCCCTTTTGCAGCACGAAGGGCAGCAGCGGGCTCGGGCTTTACGTCTCAAAGCTCATCGCAAACAAAAAATGCGGCGGCGATCTAAGCGTGGTAAATTTCAAAAATCCGACGATATTTATGCTAAAAATAGCCGTAAAGGTGGAAAATGATAAATGAAAATATTTTAAAAAAGCTCGGAAATATCTCCGTCTTGCTCGTAGAGGACGACGAGAACACGAGGCTTGCTATCGCGCAGTCGCTTCAAATTTATTGCAAAAACATCCAAACCGCAAGCGACGGCATCGAGGGATTTGAGAAATTTTTCAAAGGCGAATTCGACATCGTCGTAACCGATATAAATTTACCCAGCCTTAACGGGCTTGAGATGCTCGATGAGATCAAAAAGCGCGCTCCGCACGTAGCCTCCATCATCATCACCTCTTACGATACGAGCGAAAATATGCTCGCCTCAATCGAGCTTGGCGCATACAACTACCTGCGAAAGCCCTTTAAGATCGAAGAGCTGCAAACTACGATCCTGATGGCGACTAAGAGCTTATTTGAGAATAAAATTCGCATAAAAGAGGCCTATGAATACGATCCTTTAAGTAAGAGCCTGTATAAAAACGGCGCGCCGATCGGTCTAACGAAGATCGAGGCTAAGCTCTTTTTTCTGCTCGCTAGCAACCTAGATAAGATCGTAAATTACGAGACGATCGAGAATTTCGTCTGGGGCGAAAAGTCGATGAGTAGCGAGGCGCTGCGAATGGTGGTAAAAAAGATCAGGCTGAAAACCGAAAACGATATGATTGAAAATTTCTCCGGCATAGGGTATAAAATTTCAAGTCTCTAGCCCGTGCCGCCGCCGCTCTTGTGCGGGCTTCGCTTCTGTACAGACGCCGCTTGAGTGCGCGGTAAAATTTCACCACCTTTGTATGCATAAAATCTATCGCGCTTGGATACATATCGAGATTTTCGTGCCCACGGACGATTATAGCGCCGTTTGCTAAGCCTTAACATGTGAATTAGCCGCATACGCGAGCTTGCGCCGCGCCGCTACGCCTATTTTGCGAATAAGCGTTGAAATTTTATCTCTGAAGACAGATCGAAATTTTACCGAGCCCGCCCGCCGTTGAAATTTCATCGCGCCGCGGTATGCGTTCGCGAGTGAGCATTAAATTTTATCTCGCTCGCGGTTCGTTCGGGCTTGCGCCGTTATGGTTTTATTTAAAATTTCAAACTCGCTTTGCCGCCTTTAAGCTTACGCCGCAAAGCGTTAATCTTCACGCCGCAAAGCGCCGATCCGCCCGCCGTCCTTACGCCGCAAGCGATTCGGCCTAAAGCGTTTGCGATCTGCGCTTAAAGTGCGCAAAATTTTATTTTCAAGGCGGCTAAAGCGTGCGTCTCAAACCACCTGTATATCGAACTTATCGCTCGCCGCTGTGATAAAGCTTTAGAATTTCGTTCGGTTTGCGAAGCATTTAAATTTTTAAGCAATAAATATGTAAAATTAGCGAAATTTGATAATTCCAAAGGAACTAAAAATGGCAAAAGTTATGAAAACGATGGACGGAAACGAGGCGGCGGCTTACGTCTCATACGCCTTCACCGAGGTCGCGGGCATCTATCCGATCACGCCTAGCTCGCCTATGGCGGATTACACCGATATTTGGGCATCGCAGGGCAAGAAAAACCTCTTTGGCATGCCCGTTAAAGTAGTCGAGATGCAAAGCGAGGGCGGCGCGGCGGGCACCGTGCACGGCTCACTCCAAGCGGGCGCGCTTACGACGACGTACACAGCATCACAGGGGCTTTTGCTAAAAATTCCAAATATGTACAAGATCGCGGGCCAGATGCTTCCGGGCGTCATTCACGTCGCGGCGCGTGCGCTTGCGGCGCAAGCTCTTTCAATTTTCGGCGATCATCAAGACGTCTATGCCTGTCGCCAAAGCGGCTTTGCTATGCTTGCAAGCGACAGCGTGCAGGAGGTGATGGATCTAGGCGGTATCGCGCATCTTGCGGCGATTAAGGGGCGAGTGCCGTTTTTGCACTTTTTTGATGGATTTCGCACGAGCCATGAAATTCAAAAGATCGAGGTGATGGACTATGCCGAGTTTGATCGCTTGCTCGATCGCGAGGCTGTGCGTAAATTTAGAGCTGACGCGCTAAACTCCGAACATCCTAAAACTCGCGGCACGGCGCAAAACGACGACGTGTATTTTCAGACACGCGAGCTAGTCAATAAATTTTACGACGCGCTTCCGGACATCGTCGCGGAGTATATGAGCGAAATTTCAAAGATCACGGGGCGATCGTACGCGCCTTTCGTCTATTACGGCGCAAGCGAGCCACAGCGCGTGATCGTCGCGATGGGCTCGGTCAATCAAGCCCTTGAGGAGGTGGTCGATCATCTAAACGCGATGGGCGAGAAGGTAGGCGTGCTAAAAGTGCATCTCTACAGGCCTTTCAGCCTCAAATATCTCTTTGCCGCGATGCCTAAAAGCGTGAAAAAGATCGCCGTGCTTGACCGCACGAAGGAGCCGGGCAGTCTCGGCGAGCCGCTGTATCTGGACATGAAAGCCGCATTTTACGGGCGCGAGGACGCTCCGCTCATCGTGGGCGGCAGGTATGGGCTAAGCTCCAAGGACGTCGATCCAGCGCAGCTAATCGCCGTGTACGAAAATCTAAAGGCGGACGAGCCTAAAAACGGCTTTACGATCGGCATCGACGACGACGTGACTCATCTATCCCTGCCCGTGGGAGATAAAATTTCGCTCGGCTACGAGGATGAGACCGAGTGCCTGTTTTACGGCCTGGGCGCAGACGGCACCGTGGGCGCGAATAAAAATTCCGTCAAAATCATCGGCGATAAAACGGATCTTTATGCGCAGGCGTATTTCGCCTACGATAGCAAAAAATCGGGCGGCTACACGCGCTCGCACCTGCGCTTCGGCAAAAGACCGATCCGCTCTACCTATCTCGTCTCAAATCCGCATTTCGTCGCTTGCTCGGTCGCTGCGTATCTGGACATCTATGACGTCATCGGGGGCATCCGCGAAGGCGGTACTTTCCTTTTAAATTCCATCTGGGATGCCGAGCAGACGGCGGCGAAGCTTCCGAACAAGGTCAAAAAAATTCTAGCTGCCAGACGGGTAAAATTTTACATTCTAAACGCTACCAAGCTAGCACGCGATATAGGGCTCGGAGGCCGCACCAATACGATCATGCAATCGGCGTTTTTCAAGCTTAGTGGCATCATTCCGTTCGAGCAGGCGCAGAGCTATATGAAGGAATACGCCAAGAAAACCTACGCCAAAAAGGGCGAGGCAGTCGTGGCGATGAACTGCGACGCGATCGATAGGGGTGCGGATGCTTTGGTGCAGGTAGCGATTGATCCCGCGTGGGTAAATTTAAAGGACGACGCGGCGGATATAAACGACAAATACAAAGGCGACGAATTTATAGAAAAGATCGTAAAGCCGATGAACGCAGCGCGCGGCGATAGCTTGCCGGTGTCGGCGTTTTTGGGGCACGAGGACGGCGGGTTCGACGCGGGCACGACGCGATTTGAAAAACGCGGCGTGGGCGTCACGGTGCCTAAATGGATCGAGCAAAACTGCATCCAGTGCAACCAGTGTGCCTTCGTCTGCCCGCACGCCGTAATCAGGGCGTTTTTGCTAGACGAAAAGGACGAGGCCGCCGCGCCTTTAAATTTAAAAGATCACCTGCTAGAGGCCAAGGGCAAGGAGTTAAAGGGGCTAAAATATAAGATCCAAGTAAGCCCGCTAGATTGTACGGGCTGCGCGCTTTGCGCCGAGAACTGTCCGAGCAAGGAAAAATCGCTCGTCATGGTGCCGCTTGAAGAAGAACTCGCAAAAGGCGAGCAAGAAAGCGCAGACTTTTTATTCGAGCACGTAAGGTACAAAGACGATTTGATGGACAGATCAAGCGTCAAGGGCGTGGGATTTGCGCGCCCGTATTTTGAATTTCACGGCGCATGTCCGGGATGCGGCGAGACGCCGTATATCACGCTGATCACGCGACTTTTCGGCGATCATATGATCGTAGCCAATGCCACGGGCTGTAGCTCGATCTACGGCGGATCGGCGCCTTCGATGCCGTATCGCAAGGACGAGAACGGCCGCGGCGTCGCGTGGGCGAACTCGCTTTTTGAGGACAACGCCGAGTTTGGGCTGGGAATGAAGATCGCAAGCGAGACGCTGCGCCATAAGATCGAGGATCTGATGCTAGGCTCGCTTTCAAGCGTGCCAAACTCGCTAAAGGCGCTTTATAACGACTGGATCGAAAACAGAAACGATACGCTAAAATCCGCTCAGATTAGAGATAGGCTGGTGCCGCTGCTAGAACAAAATTTGGACGCGCCCGGGGTTCGTGAAATTTTAGAACTGAAGCAGTATCTAAACAAAAAATCGCAGTGGATCATCGGCGGTGACGGCTGGGCTTACGACATCGGCTACGGCGGGCTCGATCACGTGCTGGCTACCGGCGAGGACGTAAACGTGCTGGTGCTGGATACGGAGGTTTACTCAAACACGGGCGGACAGAGCTCTAAAGCTAGCCGCCGCGGTTCTATCGCGCAGTTTACGGCAGGCGGCAAGCGCGTTCAGAAAAAAGACCTCGGTCAGATCGCGATGACCTACGGCAACATCTTCGTCGCGCAGGTAAATTCCAACGCAAACCAAGCCGCGACGCTAAAAGCGATCATGGCGGCGGAGGCTTACCCGGGACCTAGTCTCATCATCGCGTATTCGCCGTGTATCGCGCACGGTATCAAAGGCGGCATGGGCAGCTCCGGCGATCAAGCCGAGCTTGCGAGCAAATGCGGCTATTGGCCGACCTACACTTTCGATCCGCGACTCGCGGCGGAGGGCAAAAATCCACTTAAAATTTCATCCAAAGAGCCCGATTGGAGCCTTTATGAGGAATTTTTGCTAAACGAAGTGCGCTACAACGCGCTTAAAAAGATCGATCCGGAGCATGCGGGCAAGCTTTATGAGGCAAACAAAGCCGACGCGATGAGGCGTTACCGCCAGCTCAAGCGGCTTGCCAATGCCGATTTCGGCGATGAGGTTGTCTCTACGGGCGCCGCGAGCGAAGCTGCAGCGAGCGATAATGTTTAAGCTTCGCGGCTATCCTTAGAATTTCGCCCCGCAAATTCTAAGGTAGGGACTTCGTAAAATTCCAAAAGGAAGATCATGAAAAAAATCGGACTAATCGGCGGTATGAGTTACGAATCTACGATTACCTATTATGATGGGATCAATCGCAAAATTAACGAGCGTCTAGGCGGGCTAAGTAGCGGCGAAATCCTGCTAAGTAGCTTAAATTTCGACGAGATTGAGCGGTGCCAAAGAGATAATGAGTGGGGCAGGGCGGGCGAAATTTTAGCTCGTCACGCGCGGGTTTTGCAAAGCGGCGGCGCGGATTATATTTTTCTTTGCACTAACACGATGCATAAGTGCTATGAGGCGATAAATGCCGCTATCTCCGTGCCTTTCGTGCATATCGCGGACGCTACGCTAAATGAGCTGCGAAAACGTGGCGTGCAAAAAGTAGGGCTGCTCGGCACGATCTACACGATGACGCAGGATTTTTACAAACAGCGCCTAATAGAGGGCGGCGTAGAGGTGCTCGTGCCGAACGCGGACGAAATGGAAGCGGTAAACGAAGTAATTTTTGATGAGCTTTGCTTTGGTAAAATCTTACCGCATTCCAAGAAGAAATTTTTGCAGATCATTGAAGGACTTAGGGCTCGCGGCGCGCAGGGCGTGATACTGGGCTGCACGGAGATCGGGTTGCTCATATCACAAGTAGATACCACCATGCAGCTATTCGATACTACGCAGATCCACATCGATGCGGCAGTAAGTCTAGCTTTAAGCGAGTAAATGTCAAATATGAGCCGGTAAAATTCCGGCTTGTAATTTCAAATTTTTATATATATTATCAGTTAAATTTAATCTTTCTCTGTTATAATAACGACTATCAATCATAAAAGGGGATGAAATGAACGTTTTAGTTATAGGAGCAGATGAGATTACGCCCATTAAGGCGGTTTTAAAGGACCTTGGCGCGAGCAATATCGAGCACTGGGATGCACGAAACGAAAATCGCGTAAATCGTAAGCCGATCCCGCAAGATACCGAGTGTGTCGTGATGCTTACGAGCTTTTTAAACCACAACACGATGAAAAAGATCAAAGGCGAAGTAAAAAAGCGCAAAATCCCGCTTGTATGCGCTAAAAGAAGCGTTAGTTGCGTATTTTGCGAATACTGTAAGGTCTTCAATTTAAATCAAGAATTCGGTTGCAGACCTTGCGAAGATGATTAAAATTCCAAGGAATTTAAGTAGTGACGGCAAGTCCAGGCAAGCGGTTAAAAAATCGCGCACTACGCCTCAATCAAATGCTTACGACGATGAAGCTGGCGAGCTAAATTTCAAGGATTCTTTAAATTTTAGCAAATTTAACGCTACTTACCTTGCACGCGCCGAAAGCAAGAAATTTAGCGGCAAATTTAAAAAGTTTTCAAGCGGGAAATCGGGCGCGCTTAATTGTAATGCCTCTAAGCCGTGCGCTGCAAAGAGCGCGCAAAAAGACGGCGCAAATAGGAATTTGACAGCAAGGGCTTTTTGCGACACTGGCTTAGCGCAAAAGAATTTTTTCTGTGCTAAGCGTTCGGACGAGAAATCAGCTTTATTACAAGATACTACCGCGTCAAAACGAGATATCGCGACGCGCGAAAAACGCCAAAAAGCGGATCCGCGGCACAATGACGAGCTTATTGATGATGAAATTTTAAATGCCGAAGTTTTTAATAAGCAATTCTTTAGCGGCGAGATTTTTGGCTTTGATGCGAACGGGCGCGAGATTGTGCCAGAGGCGCTGCGGGATTATAATGCGGCTTCGCGAGCGCGGGCGATGCTAGCTCTATATAATTTTAACGTTAATGCGGATTATAGAATTCCGCCCACAAATTTAAAGGGCGCTTCGCAGTTTCGCACCGCATTTTTAAATTTCATCGCCTCCGAGCTTGGGCGCGGGACTCGTAAAATTTACCGTTTTAAGCCCGCCGTGAAATTTTGCGCAGCGGATAACGCGATAATCTTTGCTTATCTGCGCGGCATGCCGCTGCCAGTATTTGCCGCTAAGCCCGCTTATAAGCT
>CAURUA010000049.1:0-14246 GCA_963528045.1 uncultured Campylobacter sp.
ACGTACGCCTGCCACGTTTTCGGACTTAAATTCGGCACGACGACCGGGATCATGCCGCTTAGATTGTGCTCGAACCATTTGCGCTTATACACCGGCTCGATCGTCTGCGTGGTGCCTACGAGTATGCTGATACTCGATGTCGGCGCGATCGCCATCAGGTAGCCGTTTCGCATGCCGTCACGCTTTACTTTCTCGCGCAGCCCGTCCCAGTCGCAGCTGCTCTGCTCAAAGAGCCCGCCGCGCTTAACTAGCGCCTTGGCGTTTTCGTTTGCTAAATCGATCGGGAAAATTCCTTCGCTCCACTTTGAGCCCGCAAAATCGGGGTACCTACCCTTTTCCACGGCTAAATTTGAGCTTGCTTTGATCGCGTTGAAACTCACGTTTTCCATTATCCTATCGATCAGCTCAAAGTGCTCGTAGCTGCCCCACTTCACGCCGCGCTCGGCCAGCATCTGCGCCTCGCCCATTACGCCGAGCCCTATCGCGCGGGTTTTTAGATTGGTATGTTTGACCTTGGCGTGCGGGTAAAAATTTAGATCGATGACGTTATCGAGCATCCTCACGGCGATCGGCATCACGCGAGCTATCTCCTCGCGGCTATTGATTTTGCTTAAATTTACGCTTGCGAGGTTGCAAACCGCCGTCGCGCCCTCGCTGCAGCCCTTTTCTACGATAAAAATTTCTTTGCCGCCCAGCGTGTCTAGCGCGGTGATCTTTTTCGCCTTTTTTACGATGCCCGCGTCGGTTCTTACATCTTCGTTTTCCTCAAACAGCATCTCGCTGCCGTCGGCAAAGACGACCTTGATTTTGTAGTGGTTCGGCGCCGTGTTTTGAAAGATCTCGGTGCATAAATTTGAGCTCCTGATCAAGCCTTGATGCGCGTTTGGATTGATGCGATTGGCGTTATCTTTGAAGCATAAAAAGGGCATTCCGGTCTCAAAATAGCTCGTTAAAATTTTCTTCCAAAGCTCCTTTGCCAGGATGGTCGATTTTGAAATTTTATCATCGGCCTCGTACTGCTCGTAGCGCACCTCAAATTCCGCGCCATATAGATCGCTCAGATCGCTTACTTCTGCAGGATCGAATAGCGTCCATTTGCCGCCGCTTTGAAGCCTTTTCATAAACAGATCGTTTATCCACAGCGCGGGGAAAATTTCATGCGCTCTGCGCCTCTCCTCGCCCGAGTTTTTGCGCAGATCTAAAAAGTCGCTCACGTCCATATGCCACGGCTCGATATACACGGCGATAGCGCCTTTGCGCGTACCCAACTGATCGACGGCGACGGCGATGTCGTTGGTGATCTTTAAAAACGGGATGATGCCGCCCGCGGCGTTTTTATGCCCGTCGATGCTGCCGCCCATCGCCCGCACCTTGCACCAGTCCCAGCCGATACCGCCGCCGAATTTGCTCAGTAGCGCCATCTCTTTGTAGCTATCAAAAATCCCTTCGATATTATCGGGCGTAGAACCCACGTAGCAGCTGCTTAGCTGATGGCGCGTCGTGCGGGCATTTGAGAGCGTAGGGGTCGCGAGCATGACTTCAAATTTAGATATAAGATCGTAAAATTTCTTCGCCCAGCTCTGGCAATCAAGCTCGTTTTGCGCAAGGAACATCGCGATCGCCATAAACATCTGCTGCGGAAGCTCGATCGGTGCGCCGCTTTTATCCTTGATGAGGTAGCGATCGTAAAGCGTTTTGATGCCGAGGTAATTAAACTGCAAATCGCGCTGCGGCTGCAGATAAGAATTTAGATCCTCTAGATCGTATTTTTCCTTTAAGCCGAGCATTATGCGGCCCGCCGCCTCACCGCGAGCAAAGTAATCTTGTAGGCTGTTGTAGCCGCTAAAGCCCGTTACTTTATGATATAGATCGTATAAAAATAACCGCGCGGCGACGAAGGTCCAGTTCGGGCGGTCCACGTCGATCTTCTCGACTGCGGTTTTGATGAGGGTTTGCTGGATCTCCTCCGTGGTGATCATATCTCGAAACTGGATCTTTGCATCCACCTCAAGCTCGCTAAGGCTTACGTTTTCCAGCCCCTCCACTGCCTCGCTCGTGTATTTTTTGATCTTACTTACGTCAAGTTCCTCGGTTCTGCCGTTGCGTTTGATTACTTTCATATCATTCCTTGAAATTTAAAAATGCAAATTTAGCGTTAGTTTCCCAATATAAAATACGTCGTCAAAAGAGGCGGCATAATAAATGCCTCAAATCCGCCGTCTTTTAAAATTTACGCTAGCTGCGCTGCAAAATCGCGCATTATAGCCAAAATTGCTTAAGCCTATCTGTCATTAAAGGATAAAATTTTTCGATTGTCGAATTAAAATTTAGCTGGACGGGCGGAAACGATGCGGTAAAATTCGAGCGAAATTTTATGGCGCCACCGCGAAATTCTGTAGGGGGAAATTTGCGCGGAGCTTTGCGAAATTCTGCGTCAAAAAAGTAAGAAACAAAAAAGCTTTGCGGGCAGGTTTAAATTTTGCCCGCAAAGCTTAAGAATTTAGTTATGCGGTAGTGGGATAGGCTTTCCGTTTAAGATCATAGAGTTGCTTGCCTTATCGAAGCTAAACTCCATCTTAACTCCATCTCCATCAGGCTTAAGAAACTGCGAGCCGTAAACTTCAGCCATCGGCGCAAAATCGCGCAGGCTGTCATAAGGCGATAGGAAGTCCGTGATGGTCGTATTTATCGTAGCTTTGCCGTCCAAGCTCATACGCTTAAAAAGCTGCGTCTCGTCGATGTAGCCGCCTACTAGCGCGCTTGCGTTAAAAGCAAATTTCTTACCGAGGCTATTTTCAAACGAAAAATCATTCACGTTGATTTTCATATCATCTTTTAGCAGCTTCATAAAAAGCTCTTTATTTTCCGCTAATTTTTCGCCTTCTTGCGGATTTGAGATAACAGACAGATATTTTTCGAAAAGTGCGGCGCTAAAGCTGGTATCGACGCCCAGATGGATGTTTCGCACTAGCACATCGGCGATTTTTAGGCTTTGGGCTTTATCGCTTTCGTTGAAATTTAAAATTCCATCTTTTACGCGGTAGCTACCTTCCGTGCTCATATCCGTAACTACGACGAAGCGCTGCTTATCTACAGTTACGACGAGCTCTTTTGTGCTGCCTGCAAAATCTATGTCATTCAAAAAGAGCTTGGTTATATTGTCGTCTAGATCTTGGATACCGTTTTTAAAGTTTGCCTCATAGATAAGATCCTTCACATCAAGCCCTGAATCCTTGCCGTCGTCTATAAAAATTTCACCGATTTTAAAACCCAAGGCTTTTATCGTTTTACCGCTCATATCGCTTGTGCCATTTAGACTAAGGCCTGCAAGACGTCCTATTCCGCCATCTTCGAGCACATTTATATCGGCTAGCTTTGCGCTAAATTTAACCTCTGTAGGTCCGTAGTTTAGATGCGTGCTAAGCGGCGCGTCAGTCTTAAACAGCTTCTTGCAAGGCTCCGCGTAATATGGAGTCTTAATCGTTAAAATTCCGTCGCTCTCAAATCCATCCGCAGCGTTTTTTACGCTATGCTTAATAGTGTAGTCATAGCGAAAAGCAAAATCCTCCGGGAAAATTTTAGCAGGATCTGGCTCGTCCGTATCGTTGCTATCTTGCGCGCCTGCTTTTTCCTTTAGCTTGCTAAAGCCTTCAGCAAGGCTTTTTTGCAGTTTCTCTTTTTTTACTACACCTTCGATAAAGCCGCTTGAGTTGCTATCTCCCGGATAAAATTTAGCGCTTTTAGTCTCGAAAATTTCGTTTCTAGCGATAAATTCCGCAATCTGCTGCTCAATCGCCGCGCTGGCACTCTTGCCGACCGCACCGTCAACCGTTTTGGTTATGCTATCGTTTACACTTTTAGCTACGCCCGTTTTAGCGTCCTTTGTTGCTACAAAAACACCCACTATAAGCGCTACGATGAGCACTAAAGCCGCGATGATTTTTTTCATCATCTCTCCTTTAAATTTAAAATTTATTTGGGTCGTATTTTGCCGTAAATTTCTAAAATTTTCAAATTCTAGCTTAGTGTGCTTTAACCTAAAAGAAGTTATAATCGCGACATTAATATCAAAATTTAGGAAAACTTATGGCAAAACAAACGAAATATATTTTCGTCACCGGCGGAGTGCTGAGCTCGCTGGGTAAGGGCATTGCGGCGGCGTCGATCGCGACGCTTTTAAAGCACGCGGGGCTTAAAGTGCGCATATTAAAGGCGGATCCTTATATCAACGTCGATCCCGGCACCATGAGCCCGCTGGAGCATGGAGAGGTTTTCGTAACCGACGACGGCGCGGAGACCGATCTGGATTTGGGGCATTATGAGCGGTTCTTGGATGAAAATTTAAGCCAAGACAACAACTTCACCACGGGCAAAGTTTATAGCTCCGTTATCGAAAAGGAGCGCAGGGGCGATTATCTGGGCAAGACGATCCAGGTGATCCCTCACATCGTAGGCGAGATCGTGCGCCGCATAAAAAAGGCGGGCGAGGGTAACGACGTGCTGATCGTCGAGATCGGAGGCACCGTGGGCGACATCGAGGGACTGCCCTTTTTAGAGGCGATCCGCGCAATGAGAGTGGAGCTTGGTAGGGTGAATACGATGAATATCCACCTCACGCTCGTGCCTTTTATAAAGGTAGCGGGCGAGCTCAAAACCAAGCCCACGCAGCATAGCGTAGGCGAGCTGCGCCGCATCGGTATCAGCCCCGATATGATAATCTGCCGCTCCGAAATGCCGCTAAATCGCGCGCTTAAAGATAAGATCGCGCTAAGCTGCGGCGTGGATAAAAACTGCGTCATCGAAAGCCCAGATAGCGCGAGCATCTATCAGATTCCGCTTGCGTTTTTGAAGCAGGATATTTTAACGCCGATCGCGGAGACCCTAAGCTTAAATAAGCTCGAAGTCGATATGAGCAACTGGGACAGCCTAGTTAAGCGCGTCATCGTGCCTACGAACGAAACCACGATCGCCTTCGTCGGCAAATATATCGATCTAAAAGAAAGCTACAAATCCCTCACCGAAGGGATCATCCACGCGGGCGCTACGCTTGATACGCGGATAAGCTTAAAGTGGGTAGATAGTGAAAAAATTGAAGCAAGCAATGTGGATGAAATTTTCCGCGACGTAAACGGAATTTTGGTCGCAGGCGGCTTCGGCTCGCGCGGGGTAGAGGGTAAAATTTTAGCCATAAACTACGCGCGGGTGCATAAGGTGCCATTTTTGGGCATCTGCCTGGGGATGCAGCTTGCAATGGTGGAGTTTGCGCGCAATGTCTTAAAACTGAAAAACGCTAACTCCTCGGAATTTGACCCGCAGACCGAAGATCCGGTAATCTACCTCATCGACAGCTTTATCGACGCGAGCGGCAAAAAGCAGATCCGAACGCACAAATCCCCTATGGGCGGCACTATGCGGCTGGGTGGCTATGACTGCGACGTCAAAAAAGGCTCGCTTTTGAGTAAAATTTACGGCGAGCAAAAAACCATCCGCGAGCGCCACCGCCACCGCTACGAAGCTAATCCGAAGTACCGCGCCGAGTTTGAAAAGCACGGGCTTATCGTCTGCGGCGAGAGCGACGGGCTTATCGAAGCGGTCGAGCTAAAAAACCATCCGTTTTTTCTGGGCGTGCAGTTTCACCCGGAATTTACCAGCCGTCTAGTGCGCCCAAATCCCGCTATTTTGGGCTTTATCGAAGCATCTATAAAAAATGCTAGGTAAAAATGAGATAAGGGAAATTCTAAAATCGAGATTTGCGAACGATCAGCATACTAAAATTTCTGAAATTCCCTTACCCTGCGATCTGAAGGATACCTATAAGGCGGCTTTGCGCATAAAAACTGCCATCGAAGAAAACCAGCGCATAGCCGTAGTCGGCGATTACGACGTCGACGGTATCGTAAGCACCGTCATAATGAGCGATTTTTTCAATCAAATAGGCGCGGATTACGTCATCAAGATCCCAAACCGCTTCACCGACGGATACGGGCTAAACAGCGAGATCATAGGCGAGCTTGAGGATGTGGATCTCATCATCACCGTAGATAACGGCACCTCCGCGACGGAAGCTGCCGAAATTTGCGCTCAAAAGGGGATCGATCTCATCATCACCGATCATCACATGCCTCCGCCCGTGCTGCCTAGAGCTTACGCGATAATCAATCCGAAGCAGCCCGATTGCACCTTTCCAAATATCGAAATTTGCGGTGCGCAGGTAGCGTGGTATCTCGTAGGCGCGCTAAAAGAAACCCTCGGCGTGAACTACGATATGGCAAGCTCGATGGATATCCTCATCATCGCCATAATCGCCGATATGATGGAGTTGCGCGATATGAACCGCGCGCTGTTACGCTTCGGCATCAAGCGGCTAAATAGCTCAAACCGCGCCTGCTTCAAGGCGATTAAAGAGCATTATTTTAAAAAGCACTTCGAATTCGACGATATCAGCTACACGATCGCGCCGCTTATCAACTGCACG
Source organism: uncultured Campylobacter sp. (assembly GCA_963528045.1). Taxonomy (GTDB): domain Bacteria; phylum Campylobacterota; class Campylobacteria; order Campylobacterales; family Campylobacteraceae; genus Campylobacter_B. The sequence continues at coordinate 6,476 of CAURUA010000049.1, forward strand.
GGGCGGATGGACGATGCGACGATGTCGTATAACTTCTTATGCGCCAAAAATATCAGAGAGGCAAACCACTACCTAGAGACGATAAATTCCATCAACAACTCGCGCAAAGAGGAGGAGAAAAGCCTCTACGACGAGATCGTAAAAAGCGTCGATCCGAGCGACAACGTCATCGTCGTGTGGGGTCCGCAGTGGCACGAAGGGATCATCGGCATCGTCGCAAGCCGCCTAAGCAAGACCTACAAAAAGCCCGCGATCGTCTTTAGCGTAAGCGACTCGCGCGCCAAAGGGAGCGCGCGCAGCATCGGTAAATTTGACATTTTAGAGCTGATCTCCTCGCAAAGCGAAATTTTAACTACCTTCGGCGGGCACAAGGGCGCCGCAGGCGTGGGGATCGATCCTGCGCTGCTGCAGGAGTTTAAGCGGCGCGTAAATGAGCGCATTACGCCTAAGGATCTGAGCGATTTTAGCGCGCAAGACGATCTGTTGGGCGAGCTGGACGCGTCGCAGATAGACTTCGAGCTGCTTGAAATTTTAGAATTTTACGAGCCGTACGGGCAGAAAAATCCGCGCCCGCTCTTTTGTATCAAAGGCGCGCGCGCCCGCAATATCAGGGAGATCGGCAAGGAGGGCAAGCATATCAAAATGGCGCTTGACAAAAACGGCGGCAGCGTCGAGGCGCTGTTTTTCAACTACGACTTTTTGCCGCGCGCGGGCGAGCGGGTCGACGTGATCTTTACGATTAGCAAAAATAACTTCCGCGGCACGATCACGCCAGAGCTAATCATCAAGGAGCTAACCCCGAGCGAAAGCTAAATTTTAAAATTTAGGCCGGCTTGGCGTGCATTTCGCGCTAGACACGGCCTTTAAATTTAACTCTCGATCTATGAGCTAGGCGCACATTGCGCACTCGGCGGGTTTGCCCTACTACAGCGCTTATCTGCTCGACTAGCTTGGCGCGCATTTGCACGCTCGGCGCGGCTTTGAAATTTAACGCGCGAGCTATGGATTTGACTTGCGATGCGAGCTCAAGCGTGCGATTTCGGGGCTCGGCACGGCACGCAAACGCGATACGCGTTATTTTCAACTCCCGCACGGTTTGCAAAACAGACGAATTTTTTGGGCGCGGTAAAAGTAAAATTTAAACGTTTTTGAAATTTTAAAATTTTGTTAGAAGCGACGGAGGCGAGCAGATACGGACGGATGAGCCAAAGAATGGAATTTCGGATAAAATTTTATGAAGCGGCGGGCGGGCTAAATTTTAAAATTTGACCCGCCCTTAAGCTTAGAGGCTAAAAAACCACTACTAAAAACCACTTAAACGGCACCGGCGCGAAGATCGCGTGCGGCAAGCCCGCAGGCATAACGATGCTTTGCCCCGCTTTTACGCGGTGCTTCTGCCCGTCGATCGTGAAATCGCCCTCGCCCTCAAGCACGTAAACGAACGCGTCGCCGTCGGATTTGTGCGAGCTGATCTCCTCGCCGCCGTCGAAGGCGAAAAGCGTCATATTCAGTGCAGGATTTTGCGCGAGAGTGCGCGAAATTACCTTGTGAGGGGATACTTCGACTAGCGAAGCAAGCTCTACGGCCTTGGCGGCGTCGATATTTTTGATGTGTTGCATAAGCTCTCCTTAAAATGAAATTTGATCGATTTTAGCCAAAATTTGGCAAGTCCGCTTTGATGATTATCAATCCGGATCCGCGCTGAAAGGATTTTTCAGAAAGATCGGAACGAAATTTATCAGATATAGCGCGACTGCGGCGATGAAAAGCGCCGAGGGGATCATCACGTATAAAACAAAGCTCTCGCCCGCAAAAACGGCTCTTAAAGCCCCCGCGCTCAGAGCCAAAACGAGCGCCGCGCGGCTTAGGCGCGGGAAGTTTAGCGGCGAAATTCCGCTGTGGCGCTGGCCTGCGATCATTCCTACAAAAAGTATCGCTCCGTAGATATAGCAGATCGCGATGACGTGCAGCGGCGCGACAGCATACCCCCCGCGGATCAGCGCCGCGCCCAGCCACAGGTATCCCGCTGCGCACGCAGCCTGCAACGCATAGTAAAACGCCATATAGTGGCGGCTTAGAATTTCGGCGTAGTGCAGCTCGCGAAGCTTTGCCAAAAACAAAAACCCGATGCCAAGCGCGATAAATCCGCATGCCGCCTCGCTTAAAAAGGGCGCCGCGAGCGCCAAAGCGAAGGCGAGGAAAGTGGCTAAATTTTTGTAGATAAAATTTGGAATAAAAACGGCGTCCTTTAGCCCGGCCTCTCTTAGCGCTTCGTTGCCGATGACGACGCTTATGCGGTAGCTTACGACGGCGATTGCCGCGACGTTGATATGCACGAAGCTAAGCAAAAACTTCTCATCTCCGCTCGCGCCGTAGGCCGCAGAGCAGGCGCAAAACGCCGCTAAGACCGCTAGGATGCTAAAATTATTCGAGTTTTTATCCAGCCACAAAAGCCGCGCCGCAAAGATGAAAAATACCGCCCAAAACAGCGCGACAATCGCCGCCGCAAGCCGTAAATTTAAAAAGCTCGCGATAAAAGCCGCGATCAGGCAGGCGGCAAAGGCAAGCGAGACGGGCTTTAGCGAGCCCTCGAAGTTCGTCCAATCGGGCAGCGCGGTAAGCAAAAACGCCGCGTAGATGCACGAAGGCGCCAAAAATAGAAAGTAAAACTTATGAGCACCGACATAATCGATCGCCAGCGCGTCCGGCGCCAAAAAGCTAAGCGCGCCCAGCGCCGCAAAAAAGCAGGCGAAAAGAACGAAGGCGCGCATAGGATGGGAGAAAAAATTCCTCGCGCGCTCGTCTTTAAATTTAGGCGCGTAAAAGCCTAGCTCTTGCTGCTGCACCCCGCACGGCTCCGGATTTTTGAGCTCCTGCGGCGAAACTGGATCTGTTTGATTTTGCATGGAATTAGCTTTGGAATTCCGATCGGAATTTTTAGAGCTCTGCGAGAAATTCCGCTCAGCGCTTTTAACGCCCCACGGAACGTCCTGCGTAGAATTTTGATCATAGCTTTTACCGTTTTGCGGGAAGCTCGACAAAGAATTTTGATCAAAATTCTTGATACTTTGTAAAAAAATCTGAGCGGAATTTTGATTTTTAAAGCCTCGCACGGGCCCTGCCTCCGAATTGCGATCGGAATTTTTGGCACTCTGTGAGAGACTTTGCTCGAAATTTTGCTTGAAATTCTTAGCACTCTGCGGGAATTTCGTCTCAAAATTTCGGCCCGAATTTCCGAAGCCTTGCGTAGACCCGGCTTCCTTGTCGCAGGCGGAATTCCAAAAATTTTGTATAAAATTTAAAGCAGGAATTTTACAATTTTGCACGGGCTCAGCTTCCAAGCCCCGGTCAAAATTTTTAAAATTTTGCGTAAAATCCGAGGCACAAACTTTAGAATTTTGCGCAAATTCGCAATTTCTGTATCCGAGGTCGGATCCGCACGGCGCACCGACCGCACTCTCAAAGTAAAATCTACGCGGCGTGAGAATTTTACTTTCAAAGCCTAGTCTGCGCAACACATGGGTTTCGCGCCCAAAACTCGTTAAATTGCGCGGATTGGCGCTCTTATCGGCACCTTCGCCGGCACGGATTTGCTTTTTTAAATTTACAAATTGCGAGGCGGCGAAGTTAAATTTCTTCAAATTTACGGAGCCGAAATTCTTAAAATCGCGCGCGCCGTGTAAATTTAAAAAATTTCGCACCGCACAAAACGTGCCGAAAGCGGGTTTTTGCCCGCTACCTAGCCCACTTGCATCGCAAAATAGCGAGTAGTGGATGCTCAAAACGGATTTTTGAGCGCCGACCTGTGCGCTCAATCCACACGCATCAAAATCGCAACGTAGGCAGACATTTCGACCTGCGCCAAATTCGCAGTACAAATGGACGCCCTGCTTCGCGTCAACGCGCCGCAAGCAAATGCCTGCATTGAAATTGCGCTGCGAGCGGACGCTCATACTAGATTGCAAACGGCCGTTCGTGCTAGAGCTGCGTAGTAAGCTGGCACTCGCACCCGAGTCGCGGCGTGAGTGGACATCTAGGTTCGCGCCAACGCGCTGTAAACAAGTGCCCACGTTAGAGCTACACCGCGAGTAAGTACTCTCGCTAGAGCCGCAGTAAGTATCACTGCTAAATTTCATCGAATTTCGCGCGGCAAAACCGCAGCACACTGCGCCGTTGAGGAACACGCTCACGCTATAATCGCAGTTCGCACGGATGCGCAGTTCGTATTTCGGTGCGATAAAACCGCGGTACCCTGTATCATGTGAGAAGCTGTGTCTGCCCGCGCCGACATCGATACATCCAGAACCCCGCAAAAGCTCGCGCCTGCGTGCATCCAGATCGTAGCGCCAGGTGCCCCGCAAAAACCCATCTATGCGAGCGCTGAGGTCGTCGCAGCTAGCGCCCGACAGCCCGTGTCCGTACGTGCCCAAATCGCGATGCGCACCAAAGCTTCGCTTGCTTGCGTCTGAGCCGCAACGTAAGTTTAAATTTCGTGCGGAGCCTCCCTGTTTGCGCGCACTAAAGATAAAATTTCTACTCATAATAGCTCACTCCTCTAAACTGCTCGCTTACCACGCGCTCTTCGTACCGCTCGTCGCGCGCACTTAGCGGCTCATCTAGGCTCACGACGCGCCTAAGCCCCATCCCTTTGGGCTCAAGCTCGATGATCTCGTGGCTTAGACGTGCGGCTTCGAAGCGGTCGTGGGTCACCAAAAGGCAGGCAAGTCCCTCGTGCTCGATCTTTGAGACTAAAATTTCGATCAGCACGCCGCGCAGATCGCGATCTAGACCTACAAACGGCTCATCAAGCAGCGCCAGATCGCAGCCGCTAAGGATCGTGCGCAAAAACGCCGTGCGCTTTTGCATGCCGCCGCTTAGCTCGCGTGGGAATTTATTCAGATCGCTCGGACTTAGCCCGATCTTTGCGGCGAGGGCGTAAATTTCGTTCATGCCCGCGGGGCTAAAAATTTCGATATTTTTAAGCGCCGTGAGGTTTGGTAGCAGGCGGTTTTCTTGAAACAAAAAACTGATTTTTTTAAAGCCGTTTTCGATCTGCCCGCTTTTTTTATCCTCCAGCCCGCAGACTAGCCGCAAAAGCGAGGTCTTGCCGCAGCCGCTGGGGCCAAAAAGCGTCTTTACTTCGCCCGCGTGCAGCTGCAGCGAAAAATCGGAAATTATAACGTCGCGTAGAATTTCATAGCGCAAATTTGAAATTTTTAGCATCATCTGCTCCACGGCATCAATAAAATTTCAAGCGGCTTGGTCACGAGATAATCGAAAAGCGCCGTAAAGGCTATGACTAGGCACACATATGCCATGACCTCGACCGTATCGATATTGACGCGCGCTTCGGCGATCTTTGCGCCGATGCCGTCGTTCGCGCCTAAAAGCTCCGCCATCACAAGCACCTTCGCGCCGTTGCTGACCGCGACGTAGATCGCGGGGAGCAGCCGCTCGATTAGGTGCGGCGCGTAGAGGTAGCGCAGTTTTTTTAAAATTGAGCTTTTGTAGCTATCAAAAAGCTCGGTGTATTCGGTGCTCACGCTAGCCATCGCCTGCGCCGCGGACGCAAAAGTCATCGGCGCGACTACGATAACGACGGTAAAAAGCACGCTTGTATCGCCGAAATGAAACCAAAATATCGCAAGCACGATCCAAACGATGGGCGGTGTCGAAAGAAGCACGGTAATTAGCGGATTTAAAAAGGCTCGCAGGCTTTTGAAATACCCCGCCGCAAGCCCGCTGCAAATCCCCGCAAAAAGCGCGAGGAAGGTGCCTGCAAGCGCACGTTTAAGCGACAAGGCTAGATCGTTTGCGGCGAAATTTTTTAAAATTTCGCACGCCTTAGAAAAAACAGCCGCTGGTTCGGGCAGAATAAGCGGCCCGTAAGCCTCGCTCGCTACCTGCCAGACGGCTACGAAAAAGCACACCGCCCCTAGGCTCGCAAAGCCGCCCCACAGATAGTCTATGACGTAAAACGCGGGGTTTTGGGCTTTGCGAATTTTATCGATCTTTAGCATAGAAAAAACTCGTCCTTAGGCATCGCGCCGCCGATGAGCTTGGGGTTAAATTCCATCAAAATTTCATAAAATTTCAAAAGCTCGTCCTTGATCTCGCTAGGCTTTTTGACGCACAAATTCGACGTATCGATACTCATAAATATCGCAGGCGGTGGCGCGGGAAAGAAATTCGTCCCGATCGCCGCGGCGCTTTGTTTGTTCGCTTTGATCCACGCAAGCGCGTCCGCTAAATCGGCATTTAAAATTTCAAAATCAGCCTTTTTCGCGACGTAAAAATCGGTATCGGCGATGATGCCTGCTTGCGGGATTATGGGCTTTACCGAAAACGCCTGCGCCCACATATCGCTTAAATTTGCCCCTCGCTGCACGGCGACGCCCGATACTTTGCCCTTTAAGATCATGGCGCTTACTAGCGGCTCGACCATGATCGCGACGTCGTAGTCCTTGGCCAAAAACAGCTGCGCGCTCTCTACGGGACTAGCGGTGTAGTCGATGTTTAGCCCGCTAATGCCCTGCTTTTTCGCTATGGCTCGCACGATGATGTCTAGCATGTCGTTTTTAAAAGGCATGACGATCTTTTTGCCCTTGAGCTGCGCAAATTCCGTTATCTTATCGCCCTTGCTCATCACGAAATTTAGTCCCTCGGTGAGGATATTTACCATGCCGATCTTGCGCCCCTGATTTGAGAGGTTCACCCCCACGTTACTAGGGCTCATCATGACCTTGTACTCGCCGTTTGCCACGCCCGCGCGCAACTGATCGGGATCGCGCCAAAGCTCGAGCTTCGCGTCGTATTTTTTGCCGATCTGCCCCTGCATGCACGCAACGCCTATGATGAGGCTAGGCATCGCAGGCGCGCCGTAGATAGTAAAAGCTTCCTTTGCAAAAAGAGGGCTAGCAAGCCCGCTAGCCGCCAACGCAGACGTTAGTTTTAAGAAATTTCTTCTTTGCATCTTTTCCCCTTTTCATTCCTGCCAAACGGCAATATTTTGATAATCGATGTGCAATTATATCAAAAATAGGAGTGATTCGGTTTGATTAAGCTCAATAGTCCCTCTTTAAATTTTAATGCGCTAAAATTTAAAACGCCCCGCAGCGATAAAATTTTATGCTAAAATGGCGCAAATTTCAATCCAAGGACATAAAATGAGAAGTGACATCATCAAAAAAGGCTATACGCGCGCGCCGCATAGAAGCTTGCTAAGAGCGACCGGACTAAAGGATGAGGACTTTGAAAAGCCCTTTATCGGCATGGCAAACAGCTTCATAGAGATCATTCCGGGGCACTTTTTCCTCAACAAATACTCCGAAATTTTAAAAGACGAGATCCGCAAAAACGGCTGCATACCGTTTGAGTTTAACTGCATCGGCGTGGACGACGGCATCGCGATGGGACATAGCGGGATGCTTTACAGCCTGCCTAGCCGCGAGCTCATCGCAAATTCGATCGAAACGGTGATGAATGCGCACGCTCTAGACGCGCTCGTCTGCATGCCAAACTGCGATAAAATCGTACCTGGCATGGTGATGGGTGCGCTTCGCGTAAACGTGCCGACGGTTTTTGTTAGCGGCGGCCCGATGAAAAAGGGCTACACCAAAAAAGGCGAGCCGATCGACCTATCTACGGCGTTTGAGGCGGTGGGTAAATTTGAAACCAAAGAGATCAGCGCCGAGGAGTTAAAAGAGATCGAGTGCAAAGCCTGTCCGAGCGGAGGCAGCTGCTCGGGGATGTTTACGGCAAACTCGATGAA
>CAURUA010000050.1:0-14013 GCA_963528045.1 uncultured Campylobacter sp.
AGCGACGACTTTTTGCTACAAAAAGATATGCCAGAGCGCTACTATGGATACGACGAGATCGATCGTTCGCCGGACGAAAGGTGGGTGAGTAGAGAGCTTGGATATTATAGCTACGGCATCTACGATATTTCGCTTTTTGAAAACGAAGCCAAGATATTTTCTCAAACGGCGTATAAGGTCGTGAGGAAATTTATCGGCTTCTTTAATCTACACTCTATGGAGGGTACCTCTTTTGCAGCTCCACAAGGCACCGAGGAAAATTTAAACGCTATAAGCGAGCTTCAAACTCCGCTTGCGGATTTTCCGCAAAAACCGAACTACTCTGCGCTTGGTTGGGCTGATAAACCAGAAGCCAAAGGCTATGTCGGAGATGAAATAGCTAAAAAGCTCGCTCGCAATGTCTTTGAGATAGAGGGCGAGGGCTGGCGACAGACCATCCGTATAAACAGTCGCGCTAAAGACATAAAGGTAATCTGCGGAGATGAAATTTGCCTCGCGCTTGCCTTTGATGAGAGCAAAATCAATAGCTGCGATAACGGCGCTGCATCCACGAAAATTTATACGCTAAATTTAAAGCAAAAATTTAATAATTTTCATACGCTTACTAGTAGGAATTTTAACTACGTCAAGCTCGGCGATAAGTATACTTTAGACGATGTGGAATCCTTTAAAATAGTTTTATCAAGATTCAGATATATCGAGGGGTATAACAAAGGTCGCGAGATCACGGACTACGAGGTTATCTTGCGAAATAGCGAGGGCGAGGAGGTCAATGAAATCTGCAGAAACGAAATTAAGAGGGCTCGCAGCCGCTTGCGATAAATCTAAGATAGCGCCGCAGGATTTGACACATAAGATCATAATTACGACGCGCTTTAATTTAGCTCTTAAAATTTACGCGAGAATTTTAAAAATTCGATGCTTCAAGCTTTAAAATTTGCCCGCGGAGCTTTTAAAATTTATCGCGCGGCTTAGGTTTATTTTATCCGCGCCAAGACGGCGAAATTTTTAGGGCATCGCGATAACTAAGCACAAGATAGCGAAATTTCACAAAGCTGCGGCGAACAAGATGCGCAGAGAATGCACGCAAATTTCAAATTTATCTGGATTTTGTCCGCCCGCCCGACGCCTAGCACAATTATTTAGCCACAATTCCTCTTGCTCGCTTTACTTTTCGCTCGTCTTACGATTTGCTCGTCTTGATAGCTATTGAACTTTGCCGAAGCTACTGCGCGCCCTTTTGCAAAACTGCGCGGTATGCGGGATTATATGGCCATCGCTCGCAAGTTTTGCAGCACATGCGCGCGATAAAATTCCTTAGCGCAGATATTTTAAATAAATTTTGATTTAAAAGTGCAGACGCAGAGGCGTTTAAATTTAAAGCTCACGTGCTCCACGGCTAGCCTGCAAGCGCTCTGCCCGCGAGCAGCCCAGCGTAGCAAAACAGCATACAAACGCATACGCTTAAGACCGCGTTTAGCACACCGATAGTAAATTCTCGCGCCAGCAATAATTGCAGCGTATCGTAGCTGAACGTAGAAAATGTCGTAAAGCCGCCCAGCACGCCTGCGACAAAAAATACCCGCAGGCTCTGCGTTAAATTTAGTGCGAGTAAAAACCCTATAAGCAAGCTTCCCAGTGCATTTACGCAAAAAGTAGCGATCGGAAACGCGCTCCAAAACCCGGCGCGATCCATTGCGCGCGCGATCGCTCCACTTAGGCCTACTCGCGCCATCGCGCCTACACAGCCGCCTAGCCCTGCTAAAATCAAGTTCGTCAATCCAAGTCCTTTTAAAATTTGTAAATTTTATTTCGCTATCTCGCCTCCATAGGACGAAAGATGTGCGACTTCGCTATTTTAACGCGATTAGTTAAAATTCAGCTTTTAAAATTTGCTCGCGCTTTTTGAAATTTCGTTTTAAAATTTTACTCGCGCGACGAAATGCGACGTTTTACGTGCCGCGGCAAAACGGAGATCAAACGCGCGCAGTGTAAGAGGACGGCAAAGCAAAAACTACGAGACGCAAAAGGGCGGCGTAGCAAACAGCGCACATAGAATCGCTCTGACGCGCCCGTAGCAGGCACTTAAATCGCGCTTATAGTGGAACGACGGCAAGGCAAAACGTAGCGTGGCAATCGCTGCAGCGCTACTGAAGCACCTTTTTTAGCGCCAGCGCAAATAGCACGACGTAGAGGACGAGCAGCCATTTTTTTTGCGTTTCGCGCCTTGCGTGGTGAGCTTGAGAGGTGCCGAAATACACGCCCAAAAGCCCGCCCACGGCTAGCAGCGCGCCGCTTGCGAGCGAGAATTTTCTAAGCTTCATCTGCTTTTGTTCGTCGTTATCGCCTGCGTAAAATGCGTGATCGCCCTTTATCAGGACGTTTTCGCCGATATCGCGAAGCCTATTTTGAAGCCTGCTTTGCCATAAAATTTTCATCCGTCGCTCCTTTTGTTTGTGCGCAAAGAACACAGCGCGATTTATTGCTTTTAATTTGCGCTAGCGGTTTTATCGGCGCGCATGCTAATCCTTGAATTATTGCTTTTAAATTTACGCTATTTGCGCGGCGCTCGGTACCGATCGAATCGGCATTTCAGCCGTGCTTTGCAGGCAAATTTATCCGCACAGCGTTTGGACTAGGCTAGAAAGAAATTTAACCGCACGCTGTTTGAGCGAAACCGCAAAATTAGCCTCGCAAATTTAGATCATTTTTTCGGTTTATTTTCTTTGATATAGTCCACGGCGATACGCTGGCAGGCGATTTTATCGTTCTTTTCGAGGCATAAAGTCTCCAGCTCCTCGCGGCTGAAATTTTTGTAATCCTTGATGGTCTTTTTGCCGCCGCCTCCCATCACGAAGTATATAAGAGCCGCTAAAATCGCCATCACAGCAATTAATCTAAGCATAATTGCCTCCTAAATTTTATAAATTTTTGTACCGAACGAGCGAATTTAGCGCGTATCTGTTTAAAACAAGCGGTCAAATTCTGCGCCGTTCGGATTTTGTGAGTAGCGCATTTTTAAATTTAAAGCGATATCTGCTTCGGAAAGTACCTATCCAGCGTCTGCGCTACCTGCTCTAACCAGACCTTTCGCTCAGCTTCGTCGCTATCTGCGACCACTCTAAACATCAGCCGCTCAAAGGTTTTCACGCCACAAAAATCAAAAATGCAGCTTTTCCAAATTTTTTCCAGCGGATCGCCAAATATCTCGTTTTCTCTGGCCTCAGGGGTGTTGGATGTGTTGAAAACTAGGGCGGCTTCAGCCTTTAAAAGCCCTATCGGAAGCCCGCCACCGTTATCACCTGGCGTAAAATCGTAGGCTACTCTCTGCCTTAGCACGCGGTCGATCCAGCCCTTAAGGATGGCGGGCGGCTCGCCCCACCAATTTGGATGTACAATCACGATGCCGTGGGCGTTTGCGATATCTTTTTGATGCGCTTTTAACAGCTCGTCGTCGCTTTCGTCACTCACGAGCTCAGCGCCGCTAAGGATTGGGTTAAATTTCTCCTTATATAGATCGTGAAATTTAACTTCGTAGCCGCTATTTTGCAGCTTTTCTACCGCTGCGTTTGCAATAGCCGCATTTAGGCTTCTCTCGTAAGGATGTGCTAAAATGATGCAGATTTGTTTCATCTCACTCCCACTCTATCGTTGCGGGCGGTTTACTCGAGATGTCGTAAACTACGCGGTTAATGCCGGGCACTTCGTTTATGATGCGGCGAGAGATGTTTTCTAGCAAGTCGTACGGCAGGCGCGAAAAGCTAGCCGTCATTCCGTCACTAGCGTCCACTACGCGTATGCACACGGCGTTTTCGTAGGTGCGGTTATCGCCCATAACGCCCACGGAATGCACATTTAGCAGCACGCAAAACGCCTGCCACGTTTTGTTATACCAGCCGCTTGATTTTAGCTCGTCGCGCAGGATCACGTCGGCTTTGCGCAGTAGCTCGAGGCTTGGTGTATTTACCTCGCCCATTATGCGGATAGCAAGGCCCGGGCCGGGGAATGGATGGCGGAAAACGACTTCGCGCGAAAGGCCTAACTCAAGCCCCAGCTGGCGCACCTCGTCTTTAAAAATTTCGCGCAGAGGCTCGATCAGTTCAAATTTCATATCCTTAGGCAGGCCGCCTACGTTGTGGTGGCTTTTGATCGTCTTGCTTGAGCCTGCGATCGAGCTTTCGATGATGTCGGTATAGAGCGTGCCTTGGGCTAGAAATTTTACGTTTTTGTGTTTTGCCGCTTCTTTGCTGAAAACCTCAATGAAGGTCGCGCCGATGATTTTGCGTTTTTGCTCCGGATCGACCACCCCTTTTAGTCTGCTTAAAAATAGCTCGCTAGCATCGATCACGTCTAAGCTCACGCCGAGTTTGAGCCTAAACATCTCCTCTACCGCCTTGCGCTCGCCAGTGCGGAGTAGTCCGTTATCGACGAAAACCGCTATTAGGCTCTGCGGCACCGCATGCGCCAAAAGCGCCGCTACGACCGAGCTATCCACGCCGCCACTTACCGCGCAAAGCACTTTGGCGCTGCCTACGCGCTCTTTTATTTTGATCATCTGCTCTTTGGCGAAGCTGCCCATGTTCCAAGTGCTGGTTATTCCGCAGATCTCTTTGGCAAAATTTTTTAAAATTCTATCGCCAAACTCGCTGTGACAAACCTCGGGGTGAAACTGTAGCGCATAAATTTTACGAATCTCGTCGCCGAATACGCACCACTCACTCTCGTCCGAGCTTGCCATCACCTCAAAGCCCTCCGGCAGACTCTCGACCTTGTCCGAATGGCTCATCCAAACGGTAGAGTTATCCCCTACGCCGCCGAATAGCTTGCTAGCGCGAAGCAGCTTTAAAGAGGCTTTGCCATACTCTTTTTTGCCCGCAGGCACGACGCTAGCACCAAATTTATGCGCGATGAGCTGCATGCCGTAGCAGATACCTAAAATCGGAATTCCAAGCTCAAAAATTCTATCGTCGCAAAAATACGCATCCTTAGCGTAAACGCTAGCGGGCCCGCCGCTTAAAATAAGGCCTTTGGGGTTTTTCGCTTTTATCTTATCGATCGGCGCGTCGTATGCGATCAGTTCGGTGTAAACGCCTTGTTCGCGCAAGCGCCTGGCGATCAGCTGGGTGTATTGAGAGCCGAAGTCCAGCACTAAAATGTCTGCCGTTTGCATGAAATTCCTTTATAAAAATTTTTAAAAGTATAACAAAGCAAAGCTAAAAGTAGGCTATTTGTCGCGTAAAATTCTAACGCTGCCTTTATCGCTGCTTGTGCTATTGGCGTCCGCATTTTGGGCGGTAGCGCTAGAGCTCCCATCGTCGTCGGAATAAAACGGCGGTGCTTTGTATCCGCAGCCGCTAAGCAAAACTAAGATAAAAAATGCTAAAATCCGTCTATGGAAAATGCAAGAGAAATAATCGCTCATATCAGAAAAGATCCTTTATATGCCAAGATGCGAGAAAGAGGCGAGTTTTTAGCGATTTTGCCGCTTAGTTGGCAAAGGCTGATCGCCTTCATCTACGTCAAAGATGGCATTTTGATGATAGCCGCGAAGCACCCGGCGGGGCTTTGCGAACTAAAACGCGATAGTAATATAAATTTAATAAAAGACGTATTAAAGCGCTTCGTAGCCGCTAGAGAGACGGCGGAGCTTTGCGGCGTGCGAGAGATAAAATTTTTCGTAGCAGATAGAGTGATGAGCAGAAGAAGGGCGCAAATTTATAAAGCTCATTTGCGCCGGGACGGCGAAGCTTTATCTTTGGAGCGCGCAAAAGGGGAGTTTGAAAACAAAATCAAAGATCCGCAAATTTATAAAATTTTTGAAGAGATAAGAGGGCTGATCCTTGCTGCTAGAGGAGATTAAGAGCCTGCCTGCCGCACCCGGCGTGTATCAGTACTTCGACGTCGCAGGCAAGCTTCTATACGTCGGCAAGGCTAAAATTTTAAAAAATCGCGTCAAAAGCTACTTCTCTTTCACGCCCGCCCTTGCGCCGAGCCCGCGCTTAAGCGCGCGCATCGCCAAGATGATAAGCGAGGCTGTGCATTTAGAATACATCGTCACTCCCAGCGAGAGCGACGCGCTGATACTAGAAAACTCCTTCATCAAGCAGCTCAAGCCCAAATACAACATCCTACTGCGCGACGATAAGACCTATCCATATATCTACGTAAATTTAGACGACGATTTCCCGCGCTTTGAGATCACGCGAAAGATCATAAAGGGCAAAAACATCAGATACTTCGGCCCCTATTTTCACGGTGCGAAGGAAATTTTACAGACGCTTTACATGCAGTTTCCGCTCGTACAGAAGAAAAATTGCGTTAGGGGCAAAAAGGCCTGTTTGTTCCATCAGATCGGGCGCTGCGCCGCTCCGTGCGAGGATAAAATTTCAAAGCAGGATTACGCGTGTATCGTACAGGGTGCGCTTGCGGCTCTGAAAAATCCGCAAAAGATGGTGCCGCAGCTTCAGGATCGGATGGCGCGGCTCGCGCAGAGCGAAAATTTCGAGGAAGCTGCGCAAATTCGCGACACGATCGAAATTTTAAAGCAGATGAACGTAAAGGTGGAGGTCGATCTGGCAAAGCTCGATGATTTCGAGGTCTTTGCGATTGCCGCACGCGATGGGCTAGTCTGCGCCGTGCATTTTAGCATACGCGAGGGTAAAATTTCGGCCTCAAGCTCGCATATAATCAACTGCAGAGCCCCTAGCGCCGATGATATCGCAAACGCCTACAAGCAGATGATCTTAAGCGCCTTCCCGGCCGCGGCTCCCGTGACGTGCGCTAAAATTTACGTTTACGACGAGTTTGACGATGCGGATCTGGTATGCGAAATTTTATCCAAGCGGCACGAAAGAGCCTTTAAAATTTACGCGCCGAAAATTGGCGAGAAGCGTAAAATTTGCGAAATTGCATACCAAAACTGCGAGATCAATATCAAAAAACATCTAAAAACGCACGATTACGCATTTTTACAGGAGCTGAAGGATTATTTTGATCTTACGAATTTACCCGTAAATATCGAAGTTTTCGACAATTCGCATATGTTCGGCGCCGCGGCCGTGGGAGCTATGATAAGCTTTCAAGACGGCGAGTTTAACAAGCAAAACTACCGCCACAAGCATCTTAGCTCAAATAACGACTACGATCAGATGCGCGAGTACCTAACTAGCCGCGCGCTTAAATTTGACGAGCTTGCAGCGCCCGATCTGTGGCTCATCGACGGCGGAACGGCTCTGCTAAACTTGGCGGAAGAAATAATCTGCAGCGTCGGAGCAAACGTCGATATAATCGCCATTTCTAAAGAAAAGATCGATGCTAAAGCCCACCGCGCAAAGGGAGCCGCGAAAGATAAAATTTGCACGAAGGGCGGGATTTTTTCGCTAGCAACGGATGATAAAAAATTGCAGTTTTTTCAGCGCCTGCGCGATGAGGCGCACCGCTTTGCAATCTCGTTTCACCAAAAAAGCAAACGCAAACTCGATCTGCAAAGCTCAAAGCTGCTAAGCTTGGGCGTTAGCAAGGGGAGTCTAAAGAAGCTTTTGGACTTTTACGGCGATTTTGAGAGCATTTATGCGGCGAGCTTTGATGAGATCAGATCGCTTACGAATATTCAAACTGCCGAAAAAATTTTAAACAATTATTAACGAAAACCTAACGCAAAAAGCTATATTTAAAGATTTGTTTAGTAAAATCACCCATTAACTTTGCAGGACGGCTAAATCGTCTCCGCCTAGCGTGACGGAAGCGACTTCGTTTCTCCGGTTGAATAAAATTTAACGTCGCGTAAGCTGCGCTTTGAAGGATTTTGTATGAATTTAAATACTACAAGTGCTTTGAGACTTGTTAGCGGTATCCCGTTACTTTTGATTTTCGCGTTTGCATCATATTTCTTGTTTATATCTTTGCAGGATTACGCCAGAGTGGGAATTTTGCAGCAGCAGATTGCTAAAAATAGCAATCTCGCGGCGTTAGTAGAGCAGGTAGATAAAGAGCGCGGTATCACTTCGGCGTTTTTGGGTAGCGAGGGAAACCCCGGTATGGGAACCCTTCTATCGGGTCAACGCAAAAAAACCGACGATGCGCTTGCGAAGTATAAAGAAAGCAAAAATACCAGTGAAAATGTCGTAAAAAAGACTATTTTTGATATCTTCGCTTACGGCACCGGTAATGACGAGCTTTTGGCCGCCGAGGCCGATATAGACGGTTTATTAGACAAGCTTCCGCAGGTAAGAAGGGATGTCGATGCTCAAAGCAAAAGCTTCGGTGAGCTTTTCAGCTCATATTTTCAAAAATTCGACGATGACGTAAAAACAATCCAACGAGTGCTAAGAGAGGGTCTTGTAAGCTCAAATATTACCGTTTGGACGGTTTCATTGCTTAATACCTATGAGGCGATGGACGCCACCGCATCGGAGCGCGACTATATTATCGAATACATTATCGGCAGCAAGGCGATGAATCAGGCGCAGCTAAGGACTTGGGCTAGCTTCAACCTATCTAGCTCGCTTCCTAATTACTACTTCTTGCCGGAATCTGATGCTAGAGCCGCGATTTTAAAAATTCTAGACGGAGAGGAATTCCAAAACGCATTAAGAGAAACTGCTAAAATTTCAGCCACATTGCAGCAAGAAGCGGACGAAGGACACTATAGCGTACCTTTTCAAGAGTGGTTTGCCTCTACTACACTTAAATATAAAAAGCTAAGCGAAATTTCTGAAAAGATCAATGCTGAGCTTGCGGCGCATGCCGATACTTACCTAGCGCAAAGACTAAGAAACCTATTTATTGCTCTTGGCATATGGGTTTTAGCGGCTATTTTGGTTGTTTTTGCCTTGGGTATTACAAGACGTTTAAGACAGAACGTTACCGACCTCGGCAACGTGCTTAGCCGAATCGGCGATTTGACGAATCAGCACGAACATATCGACGTTAGGACTAGTGAGGGTGTTAACAAAGCGTATTCGCTTATCGAGGACGCGCTCGATCTGATTGCATATCAAAAGGGCGCTGCGGAGGATGCCAACAAGGCAAAATCGATCTTTTTAGCCAATATGTCGCATGAGATCAGGACGCCGCTTAACGGCATCATCGGCTTTACGGAGCTTCTTAAAAATACCGATTTGGATGAGGAGAAGCGTGATTACGTTGATACCATCGAAAAATCGTCCGAAAACCTTCTAACGATCATTAATAACATTTTGGATGTCTCCAAGATCGAAAGTAATAAGGTCGAGCTTGAGGATATCTTATTTAACCCTATTCAAGATTTCGAAAGCGCGGTTGAAATTTACGTTGCCAAGGCTGCCGAAAAAAATATCGACATCCTGCTCTACATCGATCCTACACTCGTGCATCATCTATACGGCGATATTACGAAGATCAAAGAGGTTCTTATCAACCTCATGTCAAATGCTGTCAAATTTACGCCTGAGCACGGCACTATCGTAGTTGAAATTTTAAGGGAGCCTAGCAAAGCTCCGGGAGAGGCAATCGTAACGTTTAGCGTAGAAGATACCGGCATTGGAATTTCTGAAGATAAGCTCGCAAATGTATTTAACGCCTTCTCTCAAGCTGACTCTACAATCACGCGCAAATACGGCGGAACAGGTCTTGGACTTACGATTTCGTCTAAATACGTAGCGATGATGGGCGGTAAGCTTCAGGTTAAATCTACCGTAGGAAAGGGTACTAGATTTTACTTCACCCTTGCTTTTAAAGAGACTCAAAAGACTGATGCGGACGCAGTATTTGAAAGCATCAAAGGATTAAATTTTGCGCTTTTAGCCGATAGCGCCGATACAATGTATAATGATATCGTTAAAAATTATATCAGCAAGCTAGGCGGTAAAATTTCGATATTTAATACAAATGCGCAGTTCCGCTCAGCGCAAAATAATAACAAATATGACGCTCTTATCACTAGATTTAAGAATTACGGCGAGGTTAGTGATATATTGAGTATGCCTACGATCTTAACTCTTAAGCCGAAAGAGCTTCAAAGTATTAGTATTTCAAATTCCAAAATTTTTACCCTCACAGAGCCTTTTAACTTAACTAAATTCGTTAAGACGCTAGATAAAATTTCAAAATCCGGAATTGCTCTAAGTAGATCGGATTTTGCTCCACAGACGCATGAGATTAAGCTGGATGCCGAGGTAGAAAAGCCTATCGTCGCTGATGAAATGATTATGGAAGAGCCGGTAGTAAAAGAAAGGCCTATCATCAACAAGCTCGATGAATTACGACATGCCACTGCTTCATCGGCAGATGAGCTACGCGCTATCTTGCAAAGCAGAAGACGTGCGCATGATGCCGAGGCTCATTCTGCGCATAAAGAGGAGGCTGTTAGTAAGCCTAGTATTGCTCAAGAGCTCAAAAAAGAAGCTCCTAAGGTGGAAGAGCCGGTCATTAAGCCTATAGATATCGAGCCTATGAGTGATATTAAGATTGAAAAGACAGAACTTGAATCACCAAAGATCAATATTGATATTCCTGAAATAGTAATTCCACGCGCGGAAAAGCCAAAAGTAGAGCCTTCAAGCACAAGGGATGCCCAGACTGATATCGATGAGCCTATATCTTTGGAAATTCCTGATGATTTTGTGGGGCTCAAAACACATGCGACGCAGACCCAGGCTCCTAAAGCCGAAACTCCTAGCATCGATCTTTCCGATATCGAAATAGAGCTTCCTAAGATTAAAAAAGAGGAAGAAGAAGTAAGGGCTGAGCCTGCGAAAGTAGAAATTCCAAAGGCTAAGGTTGAGACGCCTAAGGCTGAGATTGAAATTCCTGATATAGATATCGATCTTTCGGATATCAAACCGGGCGCCAAAGCGCAAGAGCCTGTTAAAAAGGTTGAAATTCCAAGCGTAGAAGAAGAAATTCCTGTAGCCATTAAAACCGAGCCTGAAATTCCTATCGCTAAAGCTTCGAAGCCTGATACTTCAAGTGTTTCTGTTCATAAAGATGAAATTTCAAATGTTAAACTTTCAGAACCTGAAATTCCAACTGAAAAGACAATCGAACCAGAACCTATCGCTGTTGAGCCAGAGCCCGTAGCAATTGAGCCTGAACTAAAACCTATCGAGCCAAAACTTGAAGAGGTTAAACAGGGACCTTCAAATATCGAGTCTGAACCGGTAACGCCAGTAGTAGAACCAGCGGCTCAAAATATTCCTGCCGAAGAGCCGAGTATTGAGCCGGAGCCTGTAGATATTCCGAAGGTGGAGCCTGCTACCCAAAACGTCCATGTCGAAGAGCCCGAGATTGAGCCTGTTAGCGTAAAAGTCGAACCGGTAGTTATCCCGCAGCCTGAGGAAGAGGAGATGGTCGAGGTACCCGTCACCGTATACGAAGACGAGCAACAGGAAGAAACCATTATGGTTGAAGAGGATGTCGAAGTCGAAGAAGAGGTTGAAGTGCCGGTAGAGCGAAATCCTGCCGATGAAAATGTACCTTTAGTTAATAGAAAATATAATGCCAAAATCCTTATTGCGGAGGATAATGAGATCAATCAAAAGCTTATGAAGCATACGTTAAATAGCTTTAATATGAATTTGACGATAGTCGAAAACGGACTTTTGGCGCTAGAAGCCAGAAAAGCCAATAACGACTATGATCTCATATTTATGGATATTTCGATGCCTGTTATGGACGGTATCGAGTCTACAAAACAGATCAAACAATACGAGCACGAGAATAATCTCCGCCACATCCCGATCGTAGCTGTTACTGCCAATGCGCTAAAGGGCGATAGAGAGAAATTTATGGCAGCAGGGCTTGACGAATACTGCACCAAGCCGATCAAAAAGGATATCTTAGCTCAAATGCTAGATAATTTTATCAGCGATAAACGATCCGATGCAGCACCTGCCGGTGGAACTACAAAGAAGCTGGTTAAAAAGCTTGTAAAACGCCAGGTACCTAAGACGGTCATTAAAACTGTCAAAGTGCCAAAGACGGTAATGAAGCTAGTTCCTAAAAAAAGCATAGTTTCTGATGACGTAGTGAAAGCTAAGGGTGCGCGCGTGCCGACAAAAGATATACTTATATGCAAGGCAAACATTATGGAAAGTAAAATTTTTGCCAGCATATTAAAACATCAGTATAAAGACGTAGAAATTGCGGGCAATTTCGACCAGCTTATTTCTATGGCGGCTACGGGCAGCTATAAGCTTGTTTTGATTGATAAAAAGCTAGCAGGGCTAGACTTAGCGGCGTTAGAGAGCTTACGCCGAAAAACGCCTGCGACCAAGCTAGTTCTGTTTTCTAACGACAACGATGAAAATCCACTATTTAGCGAAGTCGCTAGTTACAATATCACCAAGTCGGGTCTTGAGAAACTCGCACAAAAATATATATAAGGATGAGGTCTTAAATGAGAGATTTGAAAGTTTTAACGGTTGATGACGACGCTATAAATTTGAAGCTACTTGAAGTTATGCTAAAAAAATATGGCAAATTCCAAACCATACTCCAAGCCAAAAACGGCTTGGACGCCCTTGCCGTACTCGAAGTTCAGCCCGTTGATTTGATTTTATTAGATATCGTAATGCCTGTGATGAATGGGCTGGAATTTTTAGATAATCTTCACGCTAGAGAAAGTATAGCTCATATCCCCGTCATCGTCCTTACGACGGACGAGACCGCTAAACGAGAGGCTTTAAATAAAGGTGCTTATGACTTTATGACAAAGCCCATCAATGACAAAGATCTTCACAAAAAACTAGACGACGTTATGAATATTATCGGCGATTAAATTGCCGATTTTTGTCCTCGTAGCTCAGTAGGATAGAGCGCAAAATTCCTAATTTTGAGGCCACAGGTTCGAATCCTGTCGGGGACACCATCTATCAAATTTTACCCCTAATTTTAGTTTTTTGATTTTTTTAAAAGCCCTGTTTTACGGGTTTTTCAAATTTTTTAAAAAAATTTCAAATCTTAAAAACGCTAGACTATGCAGTAGGTTTAAGAGAAACTACTATATATTAAAAAATGTATATTAGTTCTAAACTCTTTGAAAACTTTTATAATCTCTCCTATGAAAATATATGAAATTTTAAAGGATAAGCGGTTATGAAAGTTTTTTCTAAGACCAAAGACGATCTGGTTTTTAAAACAGACCCCCGATAAAGTCATTTAAGTGCACTATCTACTCTTTTTTTATCGCGTTTCGCTTTTAAGATTTTAGTAATGCATATCTGCTCCTTCGCGATAGATTTTGTAGTGAATTTAAAGATTACCAGTCTACTATAATGGGAGAATAAAAAATGGTAGGAAGCTCTGTTGCTTTTTCCGAGAACTCGTTGTTCTCACGAGGCTCTATTATTTTTTCAGAAATGCCATCGTTTCTTATAGAAAAGACTTGGTGATAGAGAATGGTAAAATCTGATATGTGGATGTTTCTAATAGTATGAGGGAATAAGCGTTCATTTTTTGAATTAGACTTTATGGGGGGGGGGGGGGGTTTAAAAAAAGATCGAGGTTGCGGTTGTCATAAAATATAAAAACTCAATTAGCACCAAAATCCAAGAAACCTTACCCGAAAATTTAAAAAATTAATGTATTATTACCAATTTTAATTGATAGCTCCTGGTGGAAGATAAGGTCTATAAAAGCGAATATATGCTAATAGATGCTTTTGTCATGCTTAAACTATAAAGTTTTTTTGCGGCAATATTCCAATCGTAAAAAATAGGTGCAATCAATGTTTTATCAAAAACCATTATTCTATTATGACGATAGTAAATTTAAAGGAGCCTCTTTGCAACCCCGCGGCGTTAAAAGCGTCAAGCTTATTCTAGCCTCTATCTTTATAAGCTTAAGCCTAGCTCCTAAAATATTAATGGCTGCTCCTGCCGATATTTCGGGCGCCATAAACTCCGAAGAGCAAAGAATAAGATCAATTAGACAAAGCGCCGAGGATCCCTTCATAACGATACGCAGCGAAGAGCCTCCCGCTTCAAGCGCGACCGCGGAGCCCAAGAAAGCAGGAATTTGCTTTAAAATTTATGA
>CAURUA010000051.1:0-13876 GCA_963528045.1 uncultured Campylobacter sp.
GCTATGATAAGCGCACAAAACACGCTAAGCATCAGCACCGCAAAGCTGGCAAATACCGAAAAAATCGCGCCGATAATCCACTTCGTAGCAGCAAAGCTTAGAATTTTTGCAATTATTGGGAAGCGCTGCTCGTCCAAGAAGCTAAAATCGCCGCTTTGCGCGCCCTGCGAAAGTGCGTCAAAAAGCTCTTTACCGCCGAAAAACGCGAGCGTACCTAAGATTATGAGCGAGCACACAAGTGGTAGTAGCGAGAGCAAAATAAACTTGCGCGTAAAAAAATCTTGCTTTGCCAAATTAAAAATTCTACCCATGTATGCTCCTATTTGCGTTATTTTAGCGACTTTTGCGACGGAATTTGAGCTGAGATTTATTTTGACTGCCGCACCGCGCCTCATCAATCCGCTCGCTTGGCTCATTCGCTTGCTTTAGCCGGCTCATCTCGCATTATAATATGAAATTTATGCTTTGATCGCTCGTCCGCGTTTAATTTGCTCGTTTATCGTGTGTAAAAAAGAGGCTAGATCTAGCTTGGTTTTTACCTGTTGCAAATATTTATTTGCTTACTACGCGGAATTTTGCCACTTGTATGCAAGCAAAGCATTACGTAAAATTTCAGGCACAAAACTGCAGAATTTCAAATCAAAGCCCTTTTTTAAAATTTGCCTGCCGAAATTTTATAGGTGGAATTTTAAAATTTTAAAGATAAATTTCGCAAGCAAATCCACGACTTCACTTCGTCGCGTCGTATATCTTTTGCAATTGCTCGTAAATTTCGTTTGCGCTTACTGCGCCTTTTGATAGCACCTCGATTAGCACCTCGTTATCCTCAAGGTCTCCCCAGATTTTGCGGTAGTTGCCCTCTTTATAACCGTTATTTTGGCGGAATTTATTCAGCACGTTTTTGCCGATATATTTAGCAAAAAGTATGTCTAAGCTCACTCCGCATTTAATCGCGACGCGAAAAAAATCGGTCAGCAGCTCGCCGATTTGCAGCTCAAAGCCGCTCGTTTCGTGGATTATGAGCTCGATGTCGTTTACGATTTCGTAGATGCTGTATTCGCGCACGTCGTAGGCGTAGGAGCTAAACTCCGCAAATCCGCTTACTGCCGTGACGTCGCTTACGATGTGATCGATGTCTTTGCTGCCGTAATATTGCTCTAAAATATAGCTCATCACGAAGTGCCAAATATCAACGATCTCGATGACGATATTATTCACGTCCGGCGCTGCAGAGATATTTTTCCAATGCTTCCACGCAAAGCTATCGATGAGCTCTGCGCATTCCATGTAAATGCAGCGCTTCCAGTTGATAAGTTTGCCGTTTTTTGTATAGCCGTCCTCCCAGCCCACGCCATTTGTTTCGTCGTTTAGGGCTTGCTGCATCAAAAACATCTCTTTTACTTTTTTATAATTTTCCATAAAAATTCTCCTAATTTTGGCTCGCGATTATAGCTAATAAAAGAAAATCATTGTATAATTTAACAAAAAGGAGGCTTAAAATGTGTGCCACTCAGGATAAATTCGACGAGTTTTTAGGCAGGATGAAACTCCTATCTCTCGGAGTTTTGCGCAATAATCTGCCATATTGCTGCAGTGCATTTTATGCCTACGATCCGCAAAATAAGGAGCTCATCATCGCAAGCGCGAGCGACTCCGAGCATATCAAAGCAGTCTTTGCCAACCGCGGAGTTGCGGCTACAGTCGCACTGGATACGAAATTTATAGGTAGGATCAAAGGCGTGCAGATTTGCGGCCATATCCGTAGCGCGGATGAGCGCGAAACCTCGCTATATCTTAAGCGCTTCCCGTTTGCGCGCGCGATGGAGACCGATTTTTTTACGATCAGAATCGATTGGATGAAAATGACCGATAATACTCTAACTTTCGGCAAAAAGCTAATTTGGGAGCGCTAGCTCGCTAAGAATACCATCTATTTATATTTTGCGAAATTTTAAACTTGCAAGACTTAAATTTTATCTAGTAAGATTTTGAAATTTGCATAAATTCTATCTTGTCTATTTTTCAAAGAATTTCACCATTAGATCCGCTTTAAAATTTCCGCTCGGTTGGTTTTTGGAATTTTACAGCATGGAATTTAGCGTAAAATTTCATCTTGCAAGCTGAGGTTGTCGCAAATTTTATTTCCTTAGAAGCGGAGCCTGCCACGTAAAATTTCGCTTGAAAATTTTAAAATTCTAAAATTTAACTTTTCAAATTTAATCTGACGCGCGAGCTTAGCTCCGCTGCTTTCTGATTTCGCTTACTAGCCGTCCGCCGATCGCGTAGTCGTCAGTGGATATTTCATCTATCGTAACGACCGTAGTTTTTTCGCCCCTGCCTAACACGGCTACCAGGGCATCGGTTAGGTCTTTTACGAGCTTTGCTTTTTGTTCGCGACTTAAGCCGCCACGTTCTTTGGTGATTTTGACGTTTATGTAGGGCATTAATTCTCCTTAAAATAAACGCAATTGTAGCCAAAATTTCGTCTGTGCGCCTGAAAGTGCGAAATTTTATGTTAAAATCGCCGTGATCTGAATTTAAGGAGAAAATATGCCATTGTTAGATAGTTTTAAGGTCGATCATACCCGCATGAATGCCCCTGGCGTGCGGCTCGCAAAAAGCATGAGCACCAAAAGCGGCGATAAGATCAGCGTCTATGATCTGCGGTTTTGCCGCCCGAATTTAGAGATCATGAGCGAGCGCGGCACCCACACGCTGGAGCATCTTTTTGCCGGCTTCATGCGCGAGCACCTAAATAGCGCGGACGTCGAGATCATCGACATCTCGCCGATGGGGTGCCGCACGGGCTTTTATATGAGCGTGATCGGCGTGCCTAGCGAGAGTGCTGTCGCGGCGGCGTGGAGCGCGAGTATGAAGGATATTTTGGGCGTAGGCTCTCAAGCAGAGATCCCCGAGCTGAATAAATTTCAGTGCGGCACCTTCGCGATGCACTCGCTAGCTGAAGCTAAACAGATCGCGCAAAACGTGCTAAATAAAGGAATCGGCGTGATCAAAAACGACGAGATCGCGCTGGATCCAAACAAGATAAAATAGTTTTGAAATTTAAGAGATAGTGCAAAATCTAGCACTATCTCTTTGAGCGCTCGCTCGGTTCGCGATCAGTGTATAACGCACCATAAAATATTATCGTAAAATGTGCAAAAATTCGAGGCACAAAATGCGTATCTGCTAAAACAAGCCAGAGGCAACATCTATTTATAAGCCGATTTAGCTTTATAAACCGACTTAGCACTTGCCGTAAAGTCTGCGTCACGCGAGGTTTTTGATAAAAGCTACGATTTGGCTTTAATCTGGGTGGCAAAAGCGCGCAAGCAAAGCTCATATCAAATTTAATAAATTTATCTAGCAGAGCAGCTTTAAATTTATAAGAATTTTTAAAATTTCGTCTTAAATTAAAGCCGAAATTCTATCCGAAAATACCCTGCTTATGCGCATTATTACTTTCAGATGCGATCTTCAATCCTCAAAAAAAATCGCACAGCAAAACGAGAAATTAGAGTTTTTATTTAAGGTTGCGTTGCGAGTTTGGCGCTTGAAATTTCACTTTCGCTGCACGAAAAGAATGCTAAAATTCCGCCGAAACAGCACCGGATGCGGTGAACTTAAAGGAGAGAAAATGCAAAGAATTTTTCATATAAAAGATGCTATTTGTAGCGACGAGCGAGCCGTAAAAACGACATTTTTTACTACGGAGGCCACTTGCGGCGCGGTTTGGGTCGTCAAACGCGGCCAGGTCGTAGCGCCTCATATCCACCCAGACGGCGATGACGTGTGGATCTGCTTAAGCGGACGCGGCGTGTTTTATCCGAGCAAGGGCGAGGAGGTACCGATCTGTGCGGGCGATCTAATCATTTCCAAAAGCGGAGAGTGCCACGGTATGAAAAATACGGGCGGTGAGGATTTTGTGTTTGCAAGCGTTACGGCGCCGATTCCGTGCGGCTACGAAGCGCTTTGAATTAAAATTTGCCAGAGATTTTGTGGCATTCGTAAAATAAATTAGCGCCGCAAAGAGTTAAATTAGAATTTGTCCGTAGCGTTAAATTTCATAAATTTAGCCGCGCTTTTGTACAATTTCAAGTGCCGCGCAATCTGCGGCGAGATTAAATTTGAGGCAAAAGATGTATGAAGATTTTACGCAAGAGCCAAAGGATGAGCGCGCGCAAAAGAAGCGCAAAGCTAGGGCGCGCAAGGTAGAAGAAGATCGTAAGCCGGCGCGAGACGCGCCTCGGGGCATGCCGCTTTGGCGCAAGATCGTGCTTGGCGCGATATTTGTATTCGCGGCTTTTAGCGTGCTTATTCTGGCGGCTGTTATAAATTCCAGCGACGACTACTCGCCACGGGACGACGAGCAGATCAAATACAGCGATTTTTACAAAAAAGGAGATGAAATTTACGCCCTCGTGGTGGGTGCGGGCTATTTTGCGATACCGGACGCGGACGCGGCGAGCTTTCGGGTTTTGGATTTCGGCTCCGGCTACCGCTCCAACGTCGCGGCGGATAAAAACGCCGTATATTGCGGAAATATCGCGATGAGCGAGCTAGAGCCCGCACGCACGAAAGCCGTAGCGTTCGGATACGTAAGCGACGGGCAAGTTAGCTATTTTTGCGACGGCGAGGTGGTGTGGAACGACGCGCTGGGGGCGTTTAAGCTCACTTATGAAACCTTGGCGCATATCTTTTGGGATGCGCCCAAGCCGCAAAGCTACATTTATAAATTTAAGCGAATGGACGCTACGGATCTGCGCCAAATCGCGGGTGTATATTACGCTGCGCAGGGCTCTCGCGCGTTTTATAAGGGAGAGGTTTTGCCCGGCGCCGATGCCGCGAGCCTGCGCCAGATAGAGGGAAGCGACGGCAGGGAGAGCGGCGTTTACGCCGCAGACGGCGCGAACGTGTATTTTAAAAACCTGCGCCTTGACGCGCGGGATAACGGCGGGCATTACGAACTTTTGAGGCAGTGGTTGAGCTATTTTTTGTGGGATGCGAAAAGCGGCGACGTTTTTGCAAACGATTTAAAATTTGATCCCGTCTCCGCGCCATATACTCCGCTAAATAGGCAGCTTGCGCATTCAAACCATCTGCTTTTTGCCTCCCCTGGCGGCATCTATTATTTCGACGAGAATGACGGAAAGCAAAAGCGCGCGGCAGACAATCCCTTCGCGGGCGAAGTTCACGCGCTTAGCGGCAGCGTGTTTCAAAGCGGTAAGCGGATATATTTTTTGGAGCGCGCGGATGTTTGGGGCGGCGGTCGCAGCACTCGCAGGCTGGTCGCTCGCAAAAGCGGACTTTTCGCGCTCGAGCTGCCGCACGAGTGGCGCAGGGTAGGCGGCGTGCACGGTGGGCTATACGGCTGGGTCTATTCAAACGGCGGACGATTTTTCTACTTCGACGATCTGGGCTCTTCGCAACTGATAGATCGCTGCATTTATGAGATCAGGGATCTAGATTTGGTTGAAATTTTGCTTCAAAAAAGCAGCCTTGGCACGAGTAAAATTCGCGAGATGATAAAGAATGGCGGGCTTGAGGCGGTGGACGGCGAGCTGCTTTTTGAGATAAAGACGCGAGTGGAATTTTAGCCGCGATTTGAGCACAATTCGAGCATGAAAAGCGCTGCTAAATTTTAAAATTTGATTTTGCTTCGGCACAAATTTATAAAATTTAAACGTCGTCGTGGGCTCTGGCACAGGTTTAGAATTTCATTGCAAATCGCTTTAAGAGGGAGCGCGCAAATTTCGTTTCGCGTCGTCGCGACGGCTCGCGAAATATTTTGTATCGATCGCGATCTTTGCGTCGCGTCGCGCTTGGATAAGGCGTCGCCGTAAATTTTATTTTAGCACCGCAACTTTCGTAAATTTTGCTAGCAATGCGGGCAACGCGGCGACAGAGCGTAAATTTAAAAGGCTTAATCGTAAAAGCTACGCGCATAAAACTTGCGCGCTGAAGCTTACTGGATAAAATTTAAGAGCTTGGATTCAAAAGCGTAAATTCCTTTTTTGATATGAAATTTAACAGAGCGAGTGTAGATCAAGCGGCCCGATCAAAGTGCCGTTTTGCAAACCTGCGAGCTTTAAGTGAAGCAAAATAAAGCGCTATTTTATAAATCCGCTTGCTACTACGCGGTCGCGCTCGTCGTAAAAAACCGCGAGCTGTGCAGGAGCGATGCCCGCTGCGGGTGCGGACAGCGCGGCATGCACGCCGCCGTCTTCGCGAGGCGAAATTTTAACGGGGAGTTTGGCGCTGCGGTAGCGGATCTTAACGCCGAGGCTAGAGATATTTAAAATTTCATCCCTGCTTAAAAAGGCGTTAAAATTTTCGGTGTCGAACTCGTAGGTTGCCAGCTCGTCCTTGCCGCCCACGACGATCTCGTTTTTGCTCGGGTCGATGCTTAGCACGAAG
The DNA here is from genome assembly GCA_963528045.1 of uncultured Campylobacter sp. Lineage (GTDB taxonomy): Bacteria > Campylobacterota > Campylobacteria > Campylobacterales > Campylobacteraceae > Campylobacter_B. Next base: position 6,418 of record CAURUA010000051.1, read on the forward strand.
TGCGGCTCATGCGCGCCGTGCACCGTAAAACCGCGGCGCTTGCCGATCGTGTAGTGCATATAGCCCTCGTGAGTGCCCACGGCGTTGCCCGCGCGGTCGCGCACGATGCCGGGCATTTTGGTGCCCGTATGGCGGTTCAAAACGTCGATGTAGGTAGTGTCCACAAAGCAGATCTCGCTGCTTTCGCTCGCAGAAGCGATCTGCGAAAGCTCCGTATATGCGCGCGCAGCCTCTTTGACGTCCTTTTTATACATCCCTCCAAGCGGAAAGAGCATAAACTTAAGCGCGGCGGGATCGATGTTTGCTAAAAAATAGCTCTGATCTTTGCTAAGATCTACAGCGGCTTTTAAAAGGCCATCCTCGATACGGACGTAATGCCCCGTAGCAAGACGCTCAAAGCCCTGCTCTCGCGCGAATTCCAAGAGCTTACCGAGCTTTATGCGGCGATTACACAGCGCGCACGGATTTGGCGTAAGACCGCCGATATAGGCCTGCACGAAGGGCTCGTAAACGTCGCGGTTAAAATCATCCTGCAGATCCAAAATGTGGATTTTTATGCCTAAAAACTCGCCCACCTTGCGGACTTTGGCAATGTTCGCCTCGTGATAGCCGGGCTTTGCGTGCAGCTTCATATAGCAGCCCTGCACCTCGTGCCCCGCGTCTTGTAGTAGCTTCGCGCACATCGAGCTATCCACGCCACCGCTCATCGCGACTAAAATTTTCATTCGTTCTCCTTACGTTGCACGTCCGTTAAAATTTCATCCACGCTGTCGCAGAGCTTGAAATTTTGCAGATCGCTTTCGTTTATTGCGCCAGATTTTAGCAGTGAAGTGCGGAAAAACTCCATTAGCGGCGCGTAGAATTCCTCGTCGTAAAGATAGATCCGTGCGCGCTTAAAGCCAGTTTGCACCAGCACTAAAATTTCAAATAGTTCATCCAGCGTCCCAAAGCCGCCTGGAAAGATGACGAAAATTTCGCTGTTTTCGATGAGAGCGCCTTTGCGCGGCGCAAATGCCGAAAATTTCGCGCCCTGCGTCAAAAAGCCGTTGCTTTTTTGCTCAAACGGCAGCATGATGTTAAAGCCCACGCTGTGCGTTCTTGCTCTCGCAAATGCACCTCGGTTGGCGCCTTGCATAATGCCGCCACCGCCTCCGGTGATGATCGAGTATCCTAAATCAGCGAGCCCCTCGCAGAGCTTTTGCGCGTCTTTTACGTAGCGATTATCCTCGCTAAAGCGCGCCGAGCCGAAGATCGTGGCGCTTTTGCCCACGTTTTTGAGATTGTCTCGGGCGATTTTGATGTCTTTTAAAATTTCTTTTAACTGCATTATTAATCTATCTTTTATGTATATTATTTAAAATTTTAGTTTTAAGAATACCATTAAATTTTTAAAATTCCGTTTAAAATAGCAGAATTTACGTGATTTAAAATCTCGTCGTAAATCATACTAGGTTGCTAAGCTTTCGCAAAAACCCGCCGACGCCGCAGTAAGCGCTCATATCGATCGGCTTGCAGCCCTGTTTGCTTAAAAATCGCGAGACGCTCTGTCTAAGCGCGATGGTAGCGGGCGAAAACGGATAGTGTGAGTTAAAAAGCGCGCGATTTTGTGAGCAGACGGCTACTTGTTTGCAAAACGGCACAAAGCCTAGCAATTTAAAGCCCAACTGGCTTATATTGCGGTGCGCGACCGATTTTAGATTGTCGTAGATCATCACGGCATCATCCTCGCTCGCGGTGAAATTTAGCAAAAACAAAACCTCTTTTTTGCTAGATCCAAGCGTTTTTAAAAGCGCGTAGGTGTTGCTTATCGAGCAGGGTTCGTTCGCACACAGCACGATATTTTCGTCGCCAATGCTCAAAAAATCTCCAAGATACTCAAGCCCCGCATCGATCAAAATAAAATCGAAGATTCCTGCCTCTTTTAGCTCGCTTGCGAAGCGAGCAGGGCTTTCGTGAGCTTTTGCACTCGCGGAATTTCCTGCTTCTTCGGGATTTGATGAGCGGGCGGAATTTTTCATTTCATCTTTACTCGCGGAATTTTGAGAATTCTCGTCAGGGATTGAATTTTGCTTGGTGAAATCGCTTTTAAAATTTTCTAGACTTTCTGCTTCTGTAAAATTCCATCCATCTTCGCAATTTTGCGGTTTTTTGGCTGCACAATTCATAGAATTTTTTGCAGCGTTTGCTATTGAATTTGAAGCGGCGGAATTTTCTGAGTTGTTTTTGCCATCAAAGCTCGTGAGTTTTTGCGCGTAATTGTGCGAGCCGCCACTTTCGTCGTCTTGCGAGCCTTGCGCGCTACCTATAGAATTTTGCATGACGTAATCGTTCGCGCTAGAGCCTGCGTTTTTGATGGAATTTTGCGCCATAGAATTCGCGCTATTTACAGAATTTTGCGAGGACACGGGATTTTGTGAAGTAAGTGCGGGCGAGACGAGAGTCAAATTTTGAGAAATTTTTACCGCGACAGCGCTTGGTAGCGAAATCCTCTTTCTTTGCAAAGCGTTTAAGATGATCTCTTGATTGTTTAAATTTGGCGCTTCTATGATCGCCGTGCGGTAGCCCTGCTCGCTTAGAATTTCGGCGAAATTTGCTGCAATCACGCTCTTGCCGACTCCGCCCTTGGCGCTTAAAAAATTTACGATTTTAGTTTGCATATCAGTCCTCTTTTAAATTTCATCTCTCCAAGTGGCAAAATCACGCTTATGCGCTCGCAAACACCCGGATGCGGTAGCATCAGCCGCTCGCAGGCACGCACTTTCGCGCTTGCGTATAAAATATCCACGTCCAGCGTGCGCGGCGCGTTTTTAAAGCTTCGTTTGCGCCCAAATTTCAGCTCAGCGCGCTGCATGATTTTGAGTAATGTAAGCGGCGGCAGAGAGCTTTGCACGAGCATTACGGCGTTTAAAAAATCGGGCTGATCTAAAAAACCAAACGGCTTGTTTTTTAAAATCAAGGAATTTTGCGCTACGAAAAAGCGCGCATCGCTTTGTAAAACGCGATAAAATCGCTCGAAGCGCCGTCTGACATCTCCTAAATTTCCGCCGAGTCCAAGCAGGTATAAATTTTTAAAATTTCTGCGCTCGCGACGTCTCATCGGAAAAACGGCGCTTTTTACGACGCACAGCGCGTCCGTACACTCGTAAAATCCGTTTTCTTTAAGCCGCATGTTCACCCGAGCTACTCTCATAAAATTTCAGCCCCGTTTTCGCGCACGACCACGACGTCCTCGATGCGCACGCCAAACTCGCCGGGCAAGTAAATCCCAGGCTCCACGCTAAAGACCATGCCCTCTTTTAGCACGGTATCTCCGCGCTTTGAGATGAACGGAAGCTCATGGATATCGACTCCGACGCCGTGTCCCGTGCTGTGAAAAAAAGCTTCGCCGTAGCCCTGAGAGGCGATAAAATCCCTAGCCGCCGCGTCGATCTCGCGCGCCTTTTTACCGGGCATGACCGCAGCGATCGCCAGAGCTTGCGCCTCTTTTACGATCTCGTAAATTTCTTGCCGTTTGGCGTTTTTAAAATTTTGCTCCTTGCCGAAGTTAAAATTTTCGTCAAAACACGCCGTGCGCGTCCTATCGGAGCAGTAGCGATTAAATTTAACCCCCGCATCAAGCAGTAGCAAATCGCCATGCCGCAAACGCTTTTTACCGGGCAGAGCGTGCGCCTTGGCGGCATTTTCGTTGATCGCGACGATAGGCGAAAAGCTAAGCGCGAGCTCGCCCTTTTTCTTAAAGATAAGCTCGGCGTTAAAAAACAGCTCCTCTTCGCTCATGCCTTCGCCCTCGGCGCGCACGAACGCGGCAAATTCGTCAAACCTCTCCGCACCTAGTTGCGCCGCTTGCTTTAAAATTTTTATCTCGTCTTCTGATTTTACTATGCGCGAAATTTGCGAAAAATTCGCAAGCGCCTTAAATCTTATCCCAAGCCCTTTGCTCAGCGCCTCCCACTCGCCCGCGCTAAAATCGTACGGATTGTAGCTAAGCTCCTTTACGCCAGCCTTTCGCAAAAACAGCCGCGCGTCTTTTATTAAATTTCGCTCGACCTCGATCACTTCGGTATCTTGGCAAAGCTCGCGCGCTTCAATGCTATAACGCGCATCGGTGAGGAAAAATTTGCGCCCCGCGAGGCTCAAAAATATCGCGTTGTCGCAGCTGTATCCGCACTCGTGGTAAACGGCATTTTCGTCCTTTAGGATAAAATTTTTCAAATTTAATCCCAAACTTATTTGGCTTTCTGTTCGGCTCTGGCAGCTTTGATCTGCTCAAAAATCTGAATCATTCCGATCATCGCCAGATGGTATCCCACGGGACCGAATCCGATAATCTGACCCGCTGTTACGGGCGCTATTAGACTTTTTTGTCTAAGTTCCTCCCTGCGGGCGATGTTTGAGATATGCACCTCGATCACGGGCAGACTGACTGCGGCGAGCGCATCGCGGATAGCGAGCGAAGTGTGCGTGTAGGCGGCGGGGTTGATGATGATGCCGTCGCAGGTGCCGAAGCACTCTTGGATCTTATCGACGATCTCACCTTCGAAATTACTCTGGAAAAACTCAATCTCGTTGCCGCTCTGATCGGCGACCGCCTTCATCTGCTTATGGATGTCCTCCATCTTCATAACCCCGTAAATAGCGGGCTCTCGCATACCAAGCATATTGATATTCGGTCCTTGAATCACCATAATTTTCATTTTTGCGTCCTTGTTTTGAAATTTAAGCAAAAATTATAACCAAAGCGAGCTTATTTTTTACTATGGCGCCAAATTTGCCCGCTCAAACCCAAGCGATAAAATTTTATCTCTAAATTTAGCGCGAAATAGAATTTTATGCTAAAATCACGCGCTGTTTTAGATAAGGAAAACGATGAGAATTTTAAGGGCGAAGTGGGTTCTTGCCTGCGATGAGAATTTTAAAATTTTAAAAGAGGGCGCGATCGTCTTTGACGAGAAAATAATCGAGGTTTGCTCCTTTGCAAGCGCGGCGCGAAAATATCTGCAAGCCGAAATTTTGGACTTTAGCGGCGACATAGCGATGCCTGCGTTTATAAATCCGCACGTGCATTTGGAATTTAGCGCAAACAAAGGCTCGCTGCGTTACGGAGATTTTTTGGACTGGCTAGGTAGCGTCATCGCTTCGCGTCAGCAGCTTGACGCTGCGGCGCGCGGACGGCTGATTTTGGAGCAGATCGCCGCGATGATGCGAAGCGGCGTGGGCACGATCGGCGAAATTTCAAGCTTCGGCGGCGAGGCTGAAGCTTGCGCGCAAAGCGGCATTAGAACCGTGTTTTTTAATGAAATTTTAGGCGCGAGCAAGGACGCTGTGGCGGAGAATATTTTGAAATTTAAGCAGCGTTTTGAACGCTCAAAGGCGCTCGCAAACTCGCTTTTCATCCCCGCCGTGTCGGTGCACTCGCCGTATTCGACGCACCCGAAGATTACGGAGTTTGCGACGAAGCTTGCCCGCGAAAACGGACTTGCTATAAGCACGCATTTTATGGAGAGCGCTTATGAGCGACAGTGGCTGCGCACGGGTCGCGGCAAATTTAAAACTTGGCTTGCTAAATTTAACCTAACGCCCGCGCCTTTTTACTCGCCGCAGAGCTTCGTAGCGCATTTTAGCGGGCTTCGTACGCTTTTTACGCATTGCGTGTGGGTGGATGATTTTAGTATCTTTGATCCGAAGCTTCACTCGATCACGCATTGCGCGCGCTCCAACCGCCTGCTTAGCAAAAAGCGGCTAAGCTTTAAAAAGCTGCTTGCAAGCGGACTTAATTACAACATCGCTACCGACGGGCTTAGCTCGAATTTTAGCTTAAGCTTTTTAGACGAGCTACGCGCAAATTTAATGATGCACGACGAGCTGGGCCTGGCGGAACTGGCACGGGTGTTACTTTTAGGCGCGACGAGAAATGCGGCAGCCGCGCTTGGGTTAAGCTTAGGTGAGCTGAGAGCCGGCAAGCTCGCTGACATCGCCGTTTTTGAAGGCATTGAGTGCGACAAAGCTCAGCTACCGCTACAGCTCATTTTGCAGAGCAAAAACGCAAAATCACTTTTTATCGAAGGAATGAAATGCAATTTCTAAAGAATATCTTTGCGCCGATCGGCGCCGTGCTTGGGTTTATCAACAAATACTTTAAATCCTTGATTTTTCTGCTTATTTTGTTTTTGATTTTTGCTGGCGGCGAAAGCGCGCAACAAAAGGGTGCGAATCTCGCTCAGCTTTCGCTAAGCGGCGCGATAATGGACGATAGCGAAATTTTAGAAAAGATCGAAGCCCTGAAAAACGACGAGACGATCAAAGGGGTGCTTCTGCTGATCGATAGTCCCGGCGGCGCACTAAGCCCGAGCGTGGAAATTTCGCTGGCCATCAAGTCTCTAAACTCGCGCAAGCCGGTTGTCGCCTATGCTAAGGGCACGATGGCTAGCGGCAGCTACCTAGGCGGCGTGTGGGCGAGTAAAATTTATGCAAATCCGGGCAGCTTCATCGGCTCCATTGGCGTGATCATGCAGGGTTTAGATGTGAGCGAAGCGGCCGCTAAACTAGGCTTTGCCGAACAGATCGTCAAAGCGGGCGAGCTCAAAGAAGCGGGCACGATGATGCGAAAATGGAGCGACGCGGAGCGCGCGAGCTTGCAAGCTCTGGTGGATGAGAGTTACGAGCTATTCACGCGTGAGGTAGCGCAGGCGCGCTCGCTGGATCTTAGGAAGCGCGATACGTGGGCGAATGCGCGAGTATTTTTGGCCAGCGGCGCCAAAGGTGTCGGGCTCATCGACGAGGTAGGCTCTTTGGATGACGCTAAAAGCGCGCTCGTAAAGGCTAGCGGCGTAGCAGATCCGATCTGGCAGGAGCCTTCTGCGTATGAAAAGATGATGGATAAGCTAGCAAATAAAAGCGAGAGCTTGGTGCGCAGTGCATTCGGCGCCAAGCTGATGGCGTATTAGAATTTTAGAAATTTTAAATTATGAAGGAATTTTAAGAGTAGAATTTTGTATGTAGAAGCATACCGGGTTTAATTGCTTTTAAATTTCCTCGCTTTTTCATTTGGTGTTTTTCTTTAAAATTTTACCTTCTTTGTGAATTTTTCTTTGTTTAAGAACTCCTCATTTTTCTACTGATTATTCAGCCCCCTTTAAGCATCACTCTTGTATAATCACAATTCTGTTTCGCACCGAGCCGAACCTGCTTTCTTAACTCTTAAGTCCTAGTAGTTTTAGCCTTTTAGCGAACGTGTTTTTTAAAATTTTAACTGTTAAAAACAAATATCTTTAGTCAATCTTTGAAATCTAAACAAGTGATCGATTGAGCCTATGGATTAAGATTTAGATCGCCGGATCGAAATTTAGAGAATTCTTTACGTCCGTAACGAATATCTAAGTTAGCATCTAGCTTTAAACTAAATCTATCCATAAAAACAATGTTACAAAAACATAAAGTTTTTAGATTAAAAACTTCATAT
>CAURUA010000052.1:0-13596 GCA_963528045.1 uncultured Campylobacter sp.
AATCCGCTCGCTGCGGAATTCTGCGAAATTGCGAAATTTGAAATTTCTTGAAGTTGCAAAATTCCGCGAGGCTGCCGTTTGAAATTCGCCTTTCAAAGCATAAGGCTAAGCAGCAGCAAAAATCCGATGAAGCTTAGGGCGTTGCCGAAGGAGCCGCCGATGTGATCGCCGAGCCACGTCAGCACGAGCGCGCCGCCTAGACGCAGACCTATTTGAAGCGCCACGCTCGCGATAAAATCTATCACGCGCCGAAGTCCGCTGCGCGTATCGCCGAGCTTCATGCCGCGGCTTTGATTCCAAATCCCGCTTACGCGGTAGCCTTTGTAGCGGGCGCGAAGAATATCGCCGTTTTGCAGCTCAAAGCTCTGCGAGGCGTTCTTTGTCTTAGCGGGCGCCGAGACTTCGGCGGAGCGGGCGGAATTTATAGAATTTGCTGCGTTAGTAGAATTTGCAGAGCTTGCGGAATTTGCCGATTTCGCAAAATTCTTAACGCTCGCAGAATTTGCGGAATTTTCTGCGTCTAAATTCTTAAATTTCATGCAATTTTCGCCGTTCGCAAGCTCCGCTAAATTTTGATCCGCACGTAGCGCGTCAGAGACGATACGCCGCTTGCTATCGCCCGATAAATATAGCCCGTCCAGCACGAAGCCATAATAATAAACATCGCCGCTTTGCAGCACGCGCACGCCGCTAGCATAGCCCTCCGCTTCGCCGCTTCGCTTGGGCTCTTTGGAGTGCGCGAGAGCCGCAAATATGCGTCCGAACTTCGCGGCGCGCCAGTCTCTTCGCATAAACTTAAAGCTGCAATATGCAAAAGGTGCGAGGATGAGCAGGGCTAGCAGTCCCGCAGGAGCCCTTGCATCAAAGATAAAGATTATGCAGTAGATGCTCATCGCGGTCAGCACTACGCCGAAAGCTGCGAATATTGCGGCGAGTGCCGTGCTGCCGGCGTCCCTCCAGCGCTGCGCGCCCAGGCTTAGATTAACAAAATCTATCGGAAGGACGGAAGCGGCGGAGTTTGCCGAAGCGCCGCGCTCCTCGCGGGTAAAATTTAAAGAGAGGGAGCCGCTTAAATCTTTGCGGATAAAACCCGAAGCGGCAGAATTTATACCGCTGCTATCTTTGCCCACTAAATCAGATACCGCAGAATTTTGGCCTGCACTTGTCGCGGTATCGCTATGTGCGTCGCAGTCTGAATTTGTGGCGGTGGAATTTTTGCTATTTGGAGTTTCGCAGCTAAGGCGCAGCATGGAATTTTCGCTGCTTAAATCGGCGCCGCTTAAAGCGCTGCGGCGGGAATTCAAGCCCCTCAAAGCTTCGCGGCTGGAATTTAAGCTCGAAACCTCATATATCACCGCCAGCTCGTCGCCCTCGCGTATCGGCAGATAAAGTCCGTCGCACCTTAAATCCAGAATTCCCGCAAAGCGCAAGTGCTCCAGCGTAAAGCTAAATTTCGCTGCGTCTGCAGCCGCTGGCTCTAGCTTTAAATCCCTGACCGTGCCGCGAGCAAGCTTGATACGTCGCGGCGAAAGAAATTTAAAAAACCTCATGAGCGCCTTTCAGATCTCACAAAATTCCTCCGATCATTTCGCGGCGGATTTTTTGCGGACCTGGATATTGATGAGCTCAACAAGCAGCGAAAACGCCATCGAGAAGTAGATGTAGCCCTTAGGTATGTGAAAGCCCAGGCCGTCTGCGATCAGCGAGACGCCCACCAAAATCAAAAACGCAAGCGCTAAAATTTTGATCGTCGGGTTTGCGTCCACGAAGCGCGCGATCGCGCCGCTAGCGAGCATCATCACGCCCACGGCGATGATGACTGCGAGGATCATCACGGGCAGGTGCTGCGCCATGCCCACGGCGGTGATGACGCTGTCTAGCGAAAAGATGATGTCCAAAACGGCAATCTGCACGAGCGTGCCGCCGAAGCTCGCCTTGCCGCCGCCGGCGCTATGTTCGTGCGTCTCGCCCGTGGCGCTGGAATGGATCTCGAGCGTGGATTTGACGAGCAGAAACAATCCGCCGCCGATCAGCACGAGGTCGCGTCCGCTAAAATCGCGCGCAAGCACGCTAAATAGCGGCTTGGTTAGCCCCATGATCCAGCTAAGGCTAAGAAGCAGCAGTATGCGCGTGAACATCGCAAGCGCGAGCCCCATTATACGGGCACGCCCACGCTGCGCCTCGGGCAAGCGGCCGCATAAAATCGCGATAAAGATGATATTGTCGATGCCAAGCACGATCTCAAGTCCCGTGAGCGTCGCCAGGCTGATCCATGCCTCGGGTGAGGCGATCCATTCAAACATCGGTTTCCTTTGGGTGAAAATTTAAGCCGTGATGATAGCGAAAGTTTGGTTAAAATTTCTAAATTTTACCGCCTTCGTGCGCGAAACAGCGCAGGGAATTTAGGCGATGCTATGCGGATGGTTTATCTTTAAATTTTGCCGTAAATCTGTCGCGATAAAATACAGCGCGTGGAATTTCATAGATGAAGAGCGTGGAATTTTGGCAACGAAATTTTAAAATTTAAGCTCTAAATTTACCCGTTTTTAAGCAGGGGGGGGGTAGCATTATTTTCTAAAAAATTCACCTTAAGGAGTTAAAGATGAAATATGTGCTAAGCGCCGTGCTGGCGGCATTTATTTTAACAGGATGCGGCGAGGACGAAGTAGAGCTCGTGAAAAACTATACTTTGCCTGATTTTAAGTCGATGAGTATCGGCGCGGCGATCGAGGGCTCGAAAATCTGCAAAAATATCGCCTGGAGCAAAGAGGAAAACGGCGGATTAAAGACGGTCAAGATGGTTTGCGACGTGGATATGGAGCGCATGAAAGCAAAGATAGTGCAAGATAAAACCGAGAGCCTTAAATCTTATAAACAAAGAGCATTGGATACATCTTTAAATAATGCTATGATTTATTACAAAAGTAAGGTCTATGATGAGCAAGGCCTGCTTAAGCTAGCAAAAGAACACTGCAAACTCAATGAGGTAAAATTCCAAGAAACATTTAAAACTAAAGGCAAAATAGAATTCGACGATGAAGACAAGATAGTTGATTGTGACGATAAATTAAAAGGGGAATTTCAAAAAGAATATAGCGTTGATTATATTATAGAATATCTTAAGAGAGCCGTCTATTACTCGCAGCTAACAGTAGAGCAATATGATGCAGTTTTTGGACGCAAAAAAGTAGAGTATCCATCAAAAGCTGTTATTGAGCTAAATTTTATCGTAAATGCCGATAAAAGCATAAGTTTGTCGGATAAATTTATGGTGACCGAAGATGTTGCCGATGATATTATTAAAACAAGTTCGTTCACTGGTAAAAGGGTGGCAGAAGACGCCTTAGCAATTTTCTATGAAAGGCAATAAGTGCCTGATCTCTCGGCTAAATTTGATGAAATTTTAAAATTTAGCCGAGTTTTTATATCAAAATTTCATTCAAAATTTTTTACGCGCAGTTTTAAATTTAAAGCGCAACGCCTTCTCGCCGTCAAGGCTAAATTTAAATTTAAGCTTTATTGCGGCGCGGGGGCTAAATTTTTGCTGCGCGGAATTTTAAATTTTATTCAGCATACTGTGTGGAGCGGATAAGCGAGCGAGCCGAGCTTGCGGTTTTAGATAAAATTCTGACCTTGTACGGGCTCTTGCGAGATATGGAAGCCCGGTTAAAATTTCAAATAGCGGTGAAGAGCAGGCTTCAGCCGCGGGCGCGGGCTGGGGAGGTGCGGTTAAAATTCTGAGGAGCTAGCGAAAAAGCGGATTCCGCCCGCCAAAACTAGCGATTGCCGTATCGGCTAAAATCGGCGTGCTTTGCATTCAAATATGAGTTTCGGCGCCGTTTTCCGACGGAGTATCAGTCGAAATCAGCGCACTTCGTCTTTGGATATTAGTTTTGTACCGTCCAAAATATCAATCGAAATCAGCGGTTTTCCCTCGCTGATCAAGCAAGCTTGCTGCCGCGTTAATCAAACAGCGAGGGTTGCAGCGATTTGATCTTGTAGCTTGCGCGGTGAAAAGGCGTGAGCCCGTACCGCTCGATCGCCGCGATGTGTGCGGCCGAGCCGTAGCCTTTGTTTTGCGCGAAGCCGTATTGCGGGTAGCGCCGCGCGAGCTCGTTCATCGTACGGTCGCGCGTAACCTTGGCGAGGATGCTCGCCGCGCTTACTTCGGCGATTTGCGCGTCGGCCTTTACGAGCGTCTGAAGCCCGCGTACGCCGAAGTTTGCGTTGCCGTCGTAGATGATCTGTCCGCTAAAACCCATAAAATACGCGAGAATTTGTTCAAGCGCCGATCTTAGACAGGAGCTTAGGCCCGCCTCATCTACCTGCGCGCTTGAAATTTCGACGATTTTGTAGCGCGAGTTTTCGATGATCTGAGCGTAAAGCTCCTCGCGGCGCTTCTCGCTTAGCTTTTTGCTATCGGCAAGCCCTCCGATCTCGCGCTGCAAGACGCAACCCGCGACGCAAAGCGGTCCCGCAAGACAGCCGCGCCCTGCCTCGTCGATGCCGCAAATCTGCCCGCTCACTGCGCGTCCTTTCGCACGACGGGTGCAGTCCCGCTTAGCAGGTCGTGTAAGTTCAGCCTGTCTTTGCGAAAGAAGCAGATCAAAAGCCCGATGATGCTAAAGCCCGCGAATACGAAGCAAGCAAAGCGTGCTAAGGCTCTAAAAAAGCTTACTTTGCGTCCGCTGCGAACGTCGATGAGATAAAGCCCCGCAAGCTTATAGCCCGGCGTTTGGGCGCTGCGGGCGTAAAATGCCGCGCAAATCGCGCCGTATGTGAGCCATATAAACGCGATCGCAGCTTGGTTGCGCCACAGAGCCTCTTTCGAGCCCAAGACGAGATAGGTAACGCCGTAAAATAGGGGCATCGCGATGATGAAAAGATCGACGATGAAGGCCTTTACGCGCAGAAAAATCGGTGAAATTTTAGCTTTTTGTTTTGCCATTTTGATCCGTTTTGGATTAAATTTTAAAATTCCGGCGCGCTAAAGCCGAGAGAATAAAATTTAATCTCGTTGCGGTTTGTTAGCAGCAAATCGGCGCCTAGTTTCCGCGACTGCCGGGCTTGATCGCCTTACTTCCGGCAGCACAAAGCGGGCAGGTTGAGGGCTCGTAAATTTCAAACTCGAAATTGCCTAGCGCAAAAAATGGCTTATCTGCGGGCAGCTTGGCACCGCCCTTTGCACTGCTGCCCGCTAAATTTGCGACCTTGCAAAATCCGCGATTGGCAAGCGCGGCAAAGCCCACGACCTCGCCGCCGAGGTTTTCGATGAGTCTAGCGCTCTCAAGAGCAGAGCCACCCGTCGTGACGATGTCTTCGCAGACGATAAATCTCTCGCCCTTATGTACTTCAAAGCCGCGGCGCAGGCTCATTACGCGCTCGACCCGCTCGGTAAAGATGAAGCGCTTTTTTGCTGCGCGAGCTAGCTCGTAGCCCGCTAAAATTCCGCCCAGTGCGGGTGAGCAGACGCTATCAAACTCCACGCCCGCTTTTTCGATGATTGCGGCAAGTTCGTCTGCGAGCTGTCCCGCGAGCTGCGGATCTTCAAGCACTTTGGCGCTTTGCAGATAAAATTCCGAATGGTTGCCGCTTGAAAGCAGAAAATGCCCTCGCAGATATGCGCCGCAATCGCGATAGATTTTTTCTATATTCACAGCTCAGACCTTCAAAAGCTCGGCTTCTTTGGCCTTGACTGCGTCGTCGATCTTGCCTGAGTAAGAGTCGGTGATCTTTTGCACCTCGTCATAGCCCTTTTTAGCGTCGTCTTCGGAGATCGCTTTGTCTTTTTCTAGCTTTTTGATTTCGTCGTTAGCGTCTTTGCGGACGTTGCGAATGCCGATTTTGGCCTTCTCACCCATCGCTTTGGCCTTTTTTGCGTTTTCTTGTCGTTGCTCGACCGTCATCGGCGGGAAAAATAGCTTTACGCTCTCGCCGTCGTTAGTCGGATTGACGCCGATATTTGCTGCTGCGATCGCACTTTCGATCGCCTTTAGCATCGGCTTTTCCCACGGCGTGATCGAAATCGTTACCGCATCGGTTGAAAGGACGGTCGCAACCTGATTTAGCGGAGTTTGCGAGCCGTAATAATCCACGAAAATATGATCCAGGATCGCCACGCTCACTTTACCGGTACGTAGCGTCGTAAAGTCCTTTTTCAAAGCCTCGATAGCTCGATCGCCGTTTGCTCTTTGCTCTTTGTAGATAGCTTCTAGCATTCAAATCCTTTAAATAAAATTTGCGAAATTATAGCGTTAAAAAAATAAGAATAGCATTTAAAAGCGCGGATTTTGCGCTTTTAAATTTTAAAATTTAGAGTTTATTTGGTTGTGTTTTGATCTGCGGAAGCAGCGCTCGCATTGGTATCGCTTGATGCTTGCGACCGAGCAGGCGCGCTAGCTGCGGCAGTATCGGTCGCAGGAGCTGCGGGAGCTTCGATTTTCGTATTCGTCGCATTGGCCTCGCCGCTAATTACAGGATTTGACTCAGCGCTTGCCGGAGTAAAATTAGGCTTTACGCCTGAAGCTGGGATGGACGGCACGCCAGGGACAGCGTTTGGTACGGATTTAGTAGTATTTGCTTCGATCTTTACGCGATCGACTACGGAAGATTTAGCATCTTGCTGATAGAAATACGCAAGCACGAGCGTATTTATCACAAATAGAATTCCCATTGCAGCGGTAAATTTAGCTAAAAATCCCGCCGGACCCTTCGCTCCAAATAAGCTTTCGTTGCTTCCGCTGTATGCGCCAAGCCCGATAGAAGAACTCTTTTGCAGCAGAACGGAGATCGTAATTATCACGGCGAAGACGACTTGTAAAACCAAAAATAATGTTGTCACTATAAAAACCTTTTGAAAAAATTGAATTCGCGATTATAATAAAAGATTCATAAATTTTAAGTTAAGAGTGCACCGCACGAAGCGGTGCGTAAAATTAGTCTCTGCTTGCGCCGAAAATTCTTAGCAGCGAAAGGAAGAGGTTGTAGATGTTTAGATACATATCTACGGCAGCCATTATCGGTGAAGTGTAAGTGCCGTTTATAATATTTTTAGTATCGTAGATGATATACATCGAAAAGATTAAAGCCGAAAAAGCTGAAATCGCTATATCAAGCACGGTGCTTTTGAAAAAGAAGTAGTTCAAAAGGCTTAGCACGATAATAGCCACAAGCGATACCAATAGCGGCTTGCCCCAAGAATCAAAATTTGTCTTTGTATTCATCGCATAAACGGTAAGAGCACCGAAAGTAATCGCCGTAGCCACAAACGCATGTGTTACCACATCTCCCGCGCCCGCTGCGATATAAATAGCGATCAATTTACCTAGAGTAAGACCGGTAATAAAGGTAAATGCAAAAAGCAAAACTAGCGCGATCGTATTAGCGCCGCGATTTACGGCTGCTTGCATACCGAAGATCAGCCCCATTAAAACTACCAGATATAAAATCGGATGAAGAGCCAAGCTCACGCCGAAACTCATCGCCACAAAAGCCCCTGCCGCCGCAGCTATCATCGAAGCGGTTAGAAGCGCGTAGGTTTGTTTGATAGTCTGAGAGATTCGTCCTTGTTCCAGTGACGCGTCAGATACCTCGTATCCGTCCGCATAATTTCGTCTGTCGTATAGACTCATATTTTTCTCCTTCTTTTGATTTATGAGCGGGGAGTTTAGCGAAAATTTGGTAAATATATAATTAAAAATTCCCAGAATTCTATCTATTTATGAAAGTAATATATAATTCCCGACTTTTTTAAGGAGAAAGTATGCCCAGCCAGTTAATAAATGGAGCTATTAAATTTATGGAAGAAAATTTTGCCGAGCATGCCGAGCTTTTCGGAAGTTTGGCAAATCATCAAAAGCCCCACACGCTTTTTATCGGCTGCTCCGACTCGCGCGTGGTACCAAGCCTAATTACTTCGACGCTTCCAGGAGAGCTTTTCGTCGTGCGAAATATCGCAAACGTCGTTCCTCCATACCGCATTAGCGAGGAATTTTTAGCGACTACTTCGGCGATTGAATACGCGCTATATTCGCTAAAAATCAAAAATATCATCGTTTGCGGGCACAGCAACTGCGGCGGCTGCGCGGCGCTGTTTTATGACGCAAAAAAGCTTGAAAAAATTCCAAACGTAAGGCGCTGGCTAAATTTAATGCAGCCTGTAAAAGACGAAGTCGAAAAGCTCAAAGATCTCGGCGCCGACAAGCGCGAGTGGATCACCGAGAGATTAAATATTATAAATTCTATGCAAAATTTACTTAGCTTTCCTGGCATCAAAGACGCCTATAAAAACGGCGAGATTAAAATTTACGGCTGGCACTACGTCATCGAAACGGGCGAGCTATTCAACTACGACGACGAAGGCGCGCATTTTACGCTATTAAATAAGGGAATGGATTATGAAAAAATCTATAATCAGCTTTTTAACGATTAGTCTTTTTAGCGCCGCTTTAGCGTTTGCAGACCTCAACACGACCGGCGAGGGAAGCTTTGTAGAGACAAATTCTTCCGCTCCAGAGGCAAATCTTACTTTAGAAAACAATAAAACCGAGATCAAAAAGGAAGTCACTAAAATTTTATCCAAATCCCTCGGTGCAGAGGATGGCAATAAAACTGAAGTAATAAATATGATCGCAGAAAAGGTCGCCAAAACGGAGACTTCGCAGAAAAAAACTCCTAATGGAGAGACGCTTATCTCTGTAATCAAAGAGATTAAAAAGCTAAATTTGCAGCGCAGCTCCCTGCTTAACGGCGGCGATGCCAACGCTAGCAAAAACGAGCTGGACGCCATCGATCGCAATAAAGCTAAGCTCTTTGATCGCTTACCTTTCGCGATTACGCAGCAGGATATGGATATCGAAAGCATAATGTCGTATGCGCAAAATAAAAAGAACATCCAAACTACGCTAAAAAAATACGCTAAAAAGCAGAGCTCTCCCGAATATGTAAATGCAAGCGCGGATTTAGAAAAGATGGAGATGGCAGAGATCTTTTATACCTCACTTATGAAAATTGAGGATATGTTTGTAAACGGCGCAAGCAGAAGCGCGCTTGAAAGCGAGCTAAGTAGCACGCTACTAAATATCCAAACTAGGGATTTTAGCAAACTTAATGATTTGAAAAACAATCTAAGCAGTCAAGAGCAGATAGACGCCTTAGAGTCTAAAATCAACGATTTGAAAAACGACAAGCAGACCTACGACGAGGTGCTTACGTATCTGTCGCGAAATAGCGATCTGCTCGCAAGTAGCGTGGTTTTTACGAGCTTAAATTTTAAATCGGTGATCGATTATATCAACGATAAAATTCCGTTTAAGCTCAGCCACGTAAATTTCGGCAAGCTCATTCTAATCACGCTAATTACGCTATTTTTCTACTCGCTTCGCAGGCTGCTTGCCAACATCATCTATTTCGTATTTAAATTCTTTAATAAAAGCTTTTCGCTGGATAGCGAAACTCTAAAAACGCAAGTAGTAGGCATCATCAAGCGTCCGATGGGTATTTTGCTGATCGCTTATTCGGTCGATATCTGTCTTAGTATCTTTTATTATCCGGCGCCCGTGCCGATAAAATTTGCAAATTTATTCTCGATCGTTTACGTGGTACTTTGGGCATGGCTCATCATCGAAATCATCGATGGCTACGGCATTGTCGTGCTTGGAAACATCACGAAAAAAGGCGTCAGAAAAGATATCATAAATCTAGTCGTTAAAATTCTATATGTCATCGTAATCATCATCGCCGCACTTTTGGTGCTAAAGCGTCTAGGCTTTGACATCTCGGCGCTTATGGCATCTCTTGGAATCGGCGGACTTGCGATCGCATTTGCGACCAAGGACATCATCGCAAATTTCTTCTCATCCGTGATGCTATTATTTGATAATTCATTTTCGCAAGGAGACTGGGTCGTATTAGGCGACATAGAAGGAAACGTCGTAGAAACGGGCTTTAGAAAGACGACGATCAGAACCTTTGATAACGCTCTTGTTTTTGTGCCGAATTCCAACATAATGGCGCAAAATATCAAAAACTGGAGCCGCAGGAAGGTAGGACGGAATTTAAAGCTTACTGTAGGCGTCGAATACGGCGCGAGCACGGCTCAACTGCGAAAGTGCGTAAACGACATCAAAGAGATGCTAAAATCTCACCCGGGCATCGCTCAATCTGCAGATACGGCGCTAAATTCCAAAGATTTTCGTATGCGTTATAGACAAAATATGGTCTCTATCGACGATTTAGCGGGCTATAAAAGCACCATGTTCGTGGCGTTAGATAGCTTTGGCGATTCGTCTATTAATATTTTAGTTTACTGCTTCACAAAAACCGTAATATGGGCAAATTTCATCCAAACTAAAGAGGATGTTTTATTTAAAATAATGGAGATCGTGGAGCAAAACGGACTATCGTTTGCCTTCCCATCGCAGAGCGTTTATATCGAGAATATCCCGGAAATAGCAAGCGAATGCGTAAAATCAAAAGTAAATTCCAACGACAAAGGAGAGCAAAATGGCTGATTTCGATGACTTCGAAGACGAAGAGTTCGATGAGGACGAATATGAGGATGATGATTTAATCGGAGGCGACGAGAGTTACAACTACAACTACGACGAGGATGATTACAGCTACGAAGACGACGACGGTTTCAACGATTATAGCGATTTGGACAGCGAGGATTATTAGTGTTTAGATCCAGGGCGCTGCCTTTCGATCCGCGCACGAATAAAATCGCGAGCTTGCAGAGTTTGAAATTCCATCACGGCGGGCTTTGCGAGGACTACGTCTCTGCCTTAAATCGAGATATAGCGGACACGCCGATACAAAACGCGGATCTTTTTACGATAATTACGCAGTCGTTCAAGGCCGCGCGCGACGAGGAGTGCGAGTTTTCGCAAATTTCAAAGCTTTATAAAATTTGCCTAGGCTTTAGCCGTATTTTTAGTAGCGCCTCTGAAATTTACAACCACGATTTTTACTTCGACTGTATCGCGCAGCCAAGTGAGCCTAGCGGCGAGCTGGCGGACGCTTTAGCGCAGGCTTTAGGCGGGATGGAAAATTTTAAAAGCGAGTTTTTAAAGCGCGCGCTGGGGCTTTTTGGCAGCGGCTGGTGCTGGCTCGTGTGCGATGAGCGCGGCGCAAATTTAGAAATCATCACGACGCAAAACGCGGACACGCCGATCGCACGCGGCAAAATTCCACTGCTTGCCTGCGATCTTTGGGAGCACGCCTACTGCATAGACTATCAAAATGCGCGCAAATCCTACGTGGAGAGTTTCTTGCGTTTTGCCGACTTCGGCTTTGCAAGCGACGCCTATTCGTGGGCGAAAAAGCAAGGGCTTGGCTCCGTGAAGCTCTACATCGGCGAGCTTCATTCAGCCGCATCTTCGCGCTGCGATTGCGGCTGCTGCGGGTAGATTTGAGCTTTTACCACGCAGCCTTTAGCGCGCGATATTCTAGCTCGCTATGACCGTCGCGCGCTAAATTTATAAGCATTTTTCACTTTTCGGCACCCGTATTTTACCCTACAAATACTGCGTCGCGTAGCCCCAGGGTTACTGTGAATGCTTCTAGCTCACTATCTCGCCGTATGCTAAATTTGCGCAAATTTTGATTTGTAGCCATTTGGTACCCGCGCATTGAAATTTAACGCTACGAGTGAACACCACGCAAAATTTTAAAGTTATAAATTGACAGTCCGTAAAATTGTTATCTGTCTAGATAAAATTTACCGCACCAAAGGCGGGGCGCGGCGTGTTTGAAATTTACGCCCAAATAGTACGGCTTGCGAACCGTTGGCTAAATTTAACGAAATTTGATCGTCGAATTTTGCCCTTTCGGCGATTGAAATTTCAGTGCCGTTTCGGCTTAAAATTTCGCTTTAAATTTTAAAAATTTGCCCGCCAAAGGTGGCTCGTTACGCGTAAAAGACAAGCCGTATCGAAGCCAAGCTATGCCACGTCGGGAGATACTGCGCGTTATGTGAGCTAAAATACAGCGTGGAATTTTAACCGCATCAGCTCAAATTGCACGACGAGCTGTGCTGTGCGAGACCTCGTTAATTAAAGTGCCGAGCCGTATTCGCGCGCTGTATAAAGCCGTCAGGCGTAGAATTTTACTCGTTTAAACGCAGCACATCACTTCACAAACATAAAATTAGTCCGTTAAGGCGCCACTTGACGGCGCGGTATGTATAGCCGAAAACAGATGCTCAAGGCCACGCTCGCTTAAAATTTAAAGCTGCACTTCAAAAATAAAGCCATGCTCACTCGAAGCGCAAAGCCTCGTCTCTTTAAAGTGCGGAGCCGCGTCCTAATCAAATGTTAGAGACGTGAAGCAGAGATCAATCGAAACGCGAAGTCGTGTCTATTTAAAGTATAGAGCTACGCCTAATAAAATTAAAAACCACGCTAGCTCGAAAGGTAAAGCTAAATTTATTTAAAACGCGAAGCCGCGCTTCAAAACGCAAAATTTCGCTCGCTTAAAGCATGAAGCCATAAGTACTGAAAACGCGAAGCTGCGATCGTTAAAACGTAAAGCCGCGCCTACTCAAAATTTTAAACTTTTTTAAAATTCCAAAACCATTTAAAATTTCAAAATTTAGCCCGCTTTACTCCCTCGCTAGCCCGTTTTTATCGGATTTGTCGCTGATTAGCTTGCCTGCTTCGTCGTATTTTTTGGCGCGCACGAGCCTGCCGTGCTCAAACTCGCCCTCGGCTTCGAGCTTGCCGTCTGCGTAGTAGTGCTTCGCCGTGCCCGTCTCCAGGCCATCCTTAAATGTCGCTCTAGCCTTGAGCGCGCCGTTTTCGTGGTATGTTTCATAAAGCCCGTGTTTGCGCCCGTCTCTGAACATTACTTTCGCCGCAAGCGCGCCGCTTGCGTAGTATTGTTTACTCGTGCCCGTTTGCCTGTCGCGCTCAAACTTGTATTCGCCCTGCAGCGCGCTGCCTTCGTAGTATTCGCGCACGACGCCGTCACGCTCGCCGTCTTTGAAATTTTCAACTACGCGCGTCTTGCCGCCCTCGTAAAACAACTTCCAAACGCCCTGTTTGCGGTCATCCTTGTATGCGCCGGTCTGCCTTAACGCGCCGTTAGCGTGATACCATCTCTCTACGCCTTGTCGTTTATCGTTTTTATAGTTTCGTTCCCCGCGCACTTTGCCGCTTTTGTAATAATCCACGTCCTTGCCGTTTCGCAGCCCGCCTTTATACGGATGACGCGCACTTACTTCGCCGCTTTCGTAGTAGTCGGTGAAAACGCCCTCGCGCCTATCCGCTTTATACGCACCCTGCTGCTTTAGCTTGCCGCTTTCCTGATAATACAGCTTGTAAAAGCCTTCGCGTTTGCCGGCTTTGTATTCGCTCTGCGACTTCAGCTCGCCGCCGTCCGCGTAGTAGCTCTTAGCGACGCCGTCGTACAGGCCGTTTTTTAGCGGATATTCGTTTGAGGGCCTATCTCTGCCGTCAAAGTAATCGCGCTCGCGCACCGCAGTGCCGTCCTTTACGTCGATCTCTCTGATAAGCGTCGGCGGCAGCGGCTTTAGCCTGGGATAGACGACGCCCATAAAATTTACGTCGTAGAGATCCTCGGCGCTATAATGCAGCA
>CAURUA010000053.1:0-13456 GCA_963528045.1 uncultured Campylobacter sp.
AGGATATTTTTAAATAGCATTCTATCAAAATTTAGAATTCATGCACCTTAAATTTGATCTGATTTAATTAAAATTTTATATTTATTCGCCGTCCAGCTGGTTTTAAATTTAAAAATAAAAGGTGGAATGAAATTTAGCGCGGCGGGCGAAACGTTAAATTACGGCGGAGAAAGCATTAAATTTTATGAAGCGTTAAATTACGATGAGCGAAGCATTAAATTTACGAATCAATGAAATTTCATCCAAGAATTTTATAGTAGCGGAAAGTATTTTAGGATAAAGCAGGCGTAGGTCGGATGATTTTGTGAAATACTCGCAAGGCGCACTACGTGTGCACCGCAGCGAAGTATTTTTGTAAAATCATCCGTTAAATTTTAGAAAATTTCCAAAGATCAGCTTACCAATCTCGTTGCATCTTGGATATTGATATTTAGTCCAAGCTGTTCGTTGCTTAGCCCGAGAGCAAGCCCCACAAGCTGGGATAGGTGGATGATCGGCTTTCTTACTTTAGAATTCCTTGCTTCTTGGTATCGCTCCTGATAGATATCAAGCTGCATCTGGCATAGCGGACAAGGTGTAACTACGACGTCGGCACCGTGCTCGGCAGCGTCATTTACGATCTCGCTTGACATTTTAGATACCGATTTTACCGCAGGATAGCTAGCGTGAAAGCCGCAGCAATCAAGGCGTTTTTCAAAAGGCACTATCTGAGCACCAAGAGCCCCAACTACCGCTTCAAAGCTTTTCGGATTGGTAGAGCTCTCCTTTTTAAGCTCACGCTCCGGTCTTAATGAGTGGCAGCCGTAAAATAGCGCTACTTTTAAATTTGAAAGCGGTCTAACAACCTTGGCTTTTAGCGTGTCTAAATTCTGATATAGCACCCAAAGCAAGCTCGTTATCTCGGTACTTCCCTGATACTGCATACCGCCCTCTTTTAAAAAGGTATTTATATAGCTTTTAGCTCCCTTATCTAAAGTAAGTTTAGCCTTGGTTAGAGTTAGCA
Source organism: uncultured Campylobacter sp. (assembly GCA_963528045.1). Classification (GTDB taxonomy): domain Bacteria; phylum Campylobacterota; class Campylobacteria; order Campylobacterales; family Campylobacteraceae; genus Campylobacter_B. The sequence continues at coordinate 1,004 of CAURUA010000053.1, forward strand.
TACAGGTAGAGCAGGTAGTTAGCAGAGGCATATTCATACCCTCGGCTAGCGCGATGTTCCTGGCATTAGCTACTAGGCTTGCCATAGGATCGACGCATTGAGCTTGACTAGCCCCGCAGCAGCTCCAGCCTTTTATCTCGTGAAGTTTAATACCCAGCACCGGAGCGATCGCTTCAAGTGAAATTTTAGATTCCTTTGCAGCTTGACTTAAAACGCAACCCGGGAAAAATGCAAATTCGTTATTCATCCTCTCCTCCTTATTCTATCTCGCCGCTAGCTTGAGCCTTGCGTGCGGCCTCTATCATCTTAACGAGCTGCGCATGTCCCTCGATCTCCTCGCCTCCGAATACGTGCAAAGGATTCATCTTGCCCGCAGCCATTAAATTTGCCGCTACGTCCATCTTGCCCATATTTGCAAATACGCCTTCGCTTCTTAAAGCAAGCTTGATCTCGTTTAACCTTCCGCTTCCCTCTACGATATCTAGCAGGAACGCCTCGGCATGAGCTGGACCGCTTCCTGCGGTTAAGCCCTTTTTCATCGCTAGAGCGCGAAGTGCGGTGATGTCGCTTTGAGCGCTTATGCCTTTAGGGCAGCGATCGGCGCACTCTTGGCAGTGTACGCATAGCCATAATCCGTTTAGAACCGCAGGCTTTAGATGAGGCATAGCGTCCTTGCTTCTTGAATCAAACGCGGCGCGGTTAGCGTGCGTGAAAACAAAGGGCTGCATATAATCGCTCGCATCCGCTTCTAGCTTATTGCATTCGCTAGCGCAACATCCGCAAAGGATACAATCCCACTGCTTTTTGACGCGTTCCATCTGCTCGGGGCTTTGTTTACAGCCCTTCTCGGCGCTAAATTCTTTCTTAGGTGTAATGGTCGGTTTGATCTTTCTTAAATTCTCGATACTAGGCTCCCAATCCACCACCAGATCCGAAATCACTCGGAAATTATTTAGCGGCGAGATCGTAAAGCTATCGGGGTTTTCATACTCTGCAAGCAGAGCCTCCATCTTGGTATCGCAGGCAAGATATGAGTGTCCGTTTACCCTTACGGCACAGGCTCCGCATATCGCCATACGACATGCTGCGGTAAAATTTAAAGTGATGTCTAAATTTTGCTTAATAAATTGCAAAACTCCAAGCAGGGTCTTTCCTTTGATCTGCTCCAAACTAAGCTCATAGGCTTGCTTATAATTTTTGCTTCCGTCGAAGCGGTCTATGATAAATTTCATTGAGGTTTCCTTCCGTCAAGAGAGAATTCCGTAACGACGACCTCTTTGTAGCCCAAGCTTAGCTCGCCCGCGTCGTTCATCGTCACGATACTGTGCTTTAAGAAATTTTTATCGTCGCGCTTTGGATAATCCTCTCTGGTATGTGCGCCGCGGCTTTCCAGCCTCTTTTGCGCAGCCAAACACGCACAACGCGCAAGTAGGATCAAATTTCCAAGCTCGACGTAGTCGGTAAATGCGGTATTCATAACCGGATTTGTATCCGCGACGTGCAGCTCGTCGTAGCGCGCTTTAATGCCCTCTAAATTTTGCGAAAGCAGATCGAGCTTATCGCCGGTTCTAAAGATACCCATATTGTCCCAAAGCTGCGCGCCTAGCTCTTCGCGCAACTCATACATCTCGTTTGTCTTGCCCGTGCCGTTTGCGATCTGCTTAAATTTAGCCTGCCATTTTTGCGCGAGCTCGCTCGCTCTTTTACCCGAGCCGAATCCCTCCTGCTTCGCGGCATAATCCGCTGCGCCGAGCCCTGCGAGTTTGCCCGTTACGACTGCGTCGGTCAAAGAATTTCCGCCCAAGCGGTTTGCGCCGTGGATCGAAATGCAAGACGCTTCGCCCGCGGTGTAAAGCCCCGAAATTTTAGTGCTCATATCGTCAAATTTAGACACTTCGATACCGCCCATAGAATAGTGCGCCGTCGGACGAATCGGAATCGGCTGTTCGATAAGATCGATACCCTCAAACAAAATTGCGGTATGTCTGATCTTAGGAAGGGCTTTTAAAATTTTATCTTTTCCGAGATGTCTTACGTCAAGCAGCACGTATGCGCCGAGCCCCTCGCCGTAGCCCCTACCCTCGCGGATCTCGGTTTCGATCGCACGAGCTACGACATCGCGCGGCGCAAGCTCCATCTTTTCGTGGTAATTTTTCATAAAGCGCTCGCCTTTGTTATTGAGCAGATATCCGCCCTCGCCGCGCGCAGCTTCGGTAATGAGCGCGCCGCCGCTTTTGATACCGGTCGGATGAAACTGCACCATCTCGGGATCGCTAAATCCAAGCCCTGCGCGCAGTGCCGCCGCGATACCGTCGCCGGTAGCGATATAAGGAACCGAGGTGCGGTTGTAAAACATCCTCGTATATCCGCCTGTTGCGATTACCAAGGCTTTGCAAAGCACTGGATAAAAATCGCCGGTTTGGATATTTCGAAGCACGACGCCCTCGCATCTGCCGTCAGGTGCGCTGATCTCAAGCAACTCGTGATCGATTAAAAATTTCACGCCGTTGCTGACCGCATCGTCAAAACAGGCGTGCATCAAGATATGACCCGTCTTATCGGCGGAGTAGTTGCATCGTTTTTTAGACGCGCCGCCCATAAAGCGCTGTGCTACGCCGCCCGGGACGCCGCTTTCTTTGCCATCCACGCCGCCGCTAGCATTTCTGGAAAACAGCGTGCCGATATAATCCATCTCGGCAATCGTAGGGCCCGCGAGCTCACAAAATTTAATCGCGGCGTCCTGATCTACGAGATATGCGCCGCCCTTTACGGTGTCGTAGGCGTGAAGCTTGTATGAATCGCCGCCACTGAAGCTCGTAACGCCGTTGATACCGCCTTCCGCCATACAGGTGGCGTTGCGCGAAGGCATCATCTTCGTAGCTACTACAACACTGAGATTTGGATTACTCTTTCTTACCGCTACGGCTGCACGCAGACCCGCGCCTCCCGAGCCGATGATAAGTACGTCCACACTAGGAAGGCCGCCTTCGTTGCCGCCGTCTGCGCCCTTACTCTTGTCGGTATCGCCGCAGCCGCTAAGGCTAAGCGCGCCGACGCTGATACAGGCCGATTTTAAGAAATCGCGTCTGTTGAAATTTGATTCACTCATTTTCCTCTCCATTTGAGAAATTCTTAGCTTAAGTTTAAAGTTCTAAACTAAAAGCGTAATTTTAGTTTCATTTTTAACATAAGTCAAATATTATTTAGTGTATCATTTCATAAGAATTAAATTATCAATTGGAGAGGCTAAATGAATTTGCATCGCATGGAGCTAGTATTAAAAGTAGCAGAATTCCGCAGCTTTACTAAGGCTGCCGAGGCACTTAAAATCCCGCAGCCGTCGCTATCACAGAGCATTTTATCACTGGAACGTGAGCTTGGAACGCAGCTTTTTAACCGCACGAGTAATCCCATTTCGCTTACGCGCGCGGGAAAAATTTACGCTAGTAAAGCAAAAGTCATTTTTGACGCCATAAACGACCTAAAAAACGATATCTCTGAAATAAGCGGCGTAAAAAATGATAAAATTCGCATCGGTTTTTCGCAAAACGGCTATAATCTACTGCCGTCGCTACTGCCGATGTTTTGCAAGAAATTTAAGGATTCGGATCTGCAAATTACGCAATTTTCTTCTGCGCTTAGCATTCGTGAAATGCTACTTCAGGGTGATCTTGATGTCGGTATGCTGATACTGCCCATCGATATGAGCGGGCTTGACGGGGTTAAAATTCTAACGCAAAAGACCTATATCGCTCTAAGCTCCACCCATCCGCTCTCGCTTGAGTTTAAAAACGAATCTGTTCCCAAAATTAACATTTCGCGCTTAAAAGAGGAAAGATTCATCCTGCCTAATCAAAGCCTAAGAAGCGCCGAGCAGATAGATGCATTCTTTTCTGCCGCAGGCTTTGCGCCGAAAGTGCTATGCCGCACGGAGACTTTTGATATCGCCAATGCTATCGTCGCAAGCGGCGCAGGAGCGTGCTTTAGCATACCGCAGATGATAAAAGAAGATAAGGCGAGCAGGATAAAGCTCTTTGACGTAGGCGCGCGCGAGCTCGATAATACGCTGATAATAGCCTATAAAAAAGGCAAATGTCTAAACCATCTAGCGCAGGCATTTATCAAAACTGCACGTAAAATTTCTAATGAAATTTAAAAATTTATAGCTCTCAACGACGATAAATGAGAGATTGAGCTTTTGCGGTACTTTATCTCTATATTAGCTTTTACACAAAAATTTTTAGAGCAGATTTCGCTCAAGTTTAGGTAAAATTTCAAACTAAGCTTAAATTAGAATTTTGCCAATAGAATTTTTTATTGCTAAAATTTCACTCACAATTTACGACGGAATTTAGCGCGAAATTCTAATTTTTCACTTCGCTTAAAATATCCAAATCTTTGTTATACACCTTGGTATCTACTTCAAAAATTCCAAGCAGCGTGTGAAAAAGATTATCGTGCGAAAAAGCATCATCCTTGTGCGATCTAAGCGCGCTTAGATCATATCTTTCGCGCATTTTTCCCTCACCTAACCAAACTATCGCACCGATATGCTTTTGCGCCTCGGGAGCAAAAAGATAGGGCATGCCGTGCAGATAAACGCCGCCCTCGCCGAGACTCTCGCCGTGATCGCTCATATAGATCATCGCCGTTTCGTGCGTCTTAGAATACGGCTTTAAAAATTCTATAACCTTGCTTAAAAAATAATCCGTGTATAAAATCGCGTTATCGTAGGCGTTTGAAATTTCTTGCTGCGAGCAGTTTTCAAGCTCGTTATCGCGGCAAACGGGGCTAAATTTTTCAAATTCTTTCTTATAACGTTTGAAATACGCAGGCCCGTGATTGCCCATCTGATGCAGCACGATTAATACGTCTTTGCCCGTGTTTTCGGCGAGAAATTTATCAAGCTCCGCAAGCATCCCCTCGTCCCTGCACTCCACATCGCAGATCGGATTATTTTGCGGAATTTTAAAATCCTGATATTTCACGCGCAGCGCCACACCTTTGGAATCGGAATTATTATCGCGCCACAAAATCGCCATGTCATCAGCGCGGTTTAGTATGTCTAATACGTTTTGCTCCTCCGCAGCCTTTTCGACGCTGAATTCATCGCGATTTAGCAGCGAAAACATGCACGGCACGCTTTGCGCCGTCGAAGTGCCGCAAGAATGGGTATTGCTTAGGCTTACGACACCCTGCTCTTTAGCTAGCAGCGGATTAGTATCTCGCTCGTAGCCGTTTAGCGAAAATCTATCCGCTCTCGCCGCTTCGCCCACGACTACGACGACGAGCTTTTTTGGGCTTGTAGAATTTTTATCGATATGCGCGTCCGTAGCGATTTGCATCAGAGGCTGTGAGCCTTGTTTTTTGGACTTTGCGATAAATTTAACGCCGCTGTAGATCCAATATCCGGGATTTGCGTAGCTGCGTAAAATTTTATGCTCTCTGAAAAATGACGCGTAGTATTTGCTAAATCCAAAAAGCAGCGCCGCGATGATTATTATGCAAATGCCCGCTGTTTTGAGCTTAGCTAAAATTTCAAATTTAAGCGGACGGTAGCTAACGCGCGTGCGAGCAATCAGCACGCAGGGCAAAATGCCCAGTAACAGCACGTAAATCGCTAGTCGCAGACTGAAAAGATCCGCTGATTCGGCAAAGTTCGTCTGGGCTGCGTTACGGATCATCTCCGAATCGATTACGACGTTATAGCTATCCATGAAATACGCTGTAAACGACGAAATAAAAAAGCAGATCATCAAAATCGGCTTGGTCGTATAACGCGAGCTAAAAATCGTAAAAAATAGCGTCAGAAAAGCGATCAAAGCCGCCATGTCACAGACAAGATAGATAAAATTTAGCCCCGAGATTCCGTAGGCATTTATGATATTTTTAAAAAACGAGAAGTTAAAAAACATCACAAAAGCAAGCGAGCTTAGAAAAATAAGCTTCTGCTGCGACGGATTTTTAAAAATGCTAGGCACAAAGCGTTCCTTGAGATAAAATTTCAAGTTGAAATTTTACGGCGTTTTGGTAAATACTCGGAAATTCCGTGCTTCGTATCTCGCAAATCGCAGCAAAATTTTTGTGAAATTTTAAAATTCCGCGCGCATTCATCTTAGCTTCATCTTGGAATTTTAAAATTGCGCCATCCAAAATAAATTTGGAAATAAAATCAAAAGGATTAAAGATGAAAAATCTTAAAGCTTTAGGCGCGCTCGCCGCTGCATTCGCTCTTGCGGGTGCATTAAACGCAGGAAGTTTTAGCGAAAAGGATGCTAAAGTTTCATTCGATCAAGCAATAGGGATCGCGCAGCAAAACTTCAAGGGCGCGACTATAAAAAGCGTCGAGATAGATGAGGAGCACGGAAGGCTCGTCTATGAGATCGAGTCATATAAAGAAGGTAGCGAAAGCGAGATCAAAATCGACGCTCAAAGCGGCGAAATTTTAAAGACTCAAACGCAAAAGAAGCTAAAACCTAGTAAAATTGATTATTCGCAGGTCAAAATCAGTGCCGCAGACGCTCGCGCCAAAGCACTTAGCGCAAACGCCGGCTGGGATTTTCGCGAGGTTGATTTAGAAAGTAACGGCGGTAGGCCTGCATACGAAGTCAAATTGCGCCAAGGCATGAGCAAAAAAGAGGTACTAATTGACGCTGCTACGGGCGAGCAGATCTTGCAGCGTCAAAAATAAGCGAAGGCGTGAGATGAAAAATCAAAGCTTAAAGGGTGGAGCAGATAACTCCGCCCAAACTAGTGAGGCTTTGAACGCTATGGATTTTAGCATAAACGAAAACGCTGATGCTATAATTTATGGTGCCCAAAATGCAGATGCAGCTAAAAATTTAGATGAAAATGCGCAAGATTTTTCGGCAAATTTTGCTAGCGAAACAAGCGAGCGGAATCCCGCGTCCTGCGAGCAAAATTCTAAAGATTTTTCTAGCGTGGAATGTTGCGAAAAGCAAAAGAATTTTGTAGATGCGAAAGATTGTGAGGGCGAGCGGAATTCTTCGCAGACGCAAGACTTATCAAGTGCGCAAAATTTCGCTAGCGAGCAAAATTTCGCCGATACACAAAATTTTTCAGATACAAGCAATTTCGCAAGCGCGCGAGATTCTGCCAGCGCAGCAAGCTGCGCGGAGGCTTGTAATTCTTGTAAGCCGGTGCTTTGCAGCCGCTGCAAACGTGAAATCGCTAAGCAAAATTTTAAGCTTGGTTGCGTAGGATTTGGGCTTTTTGCGTTAAATATCGCAGCAGGCGCGCTAAATTTTTTAGGGCGGTTAGGAAGCGTAGCGGATAAAAAGGCAAGCGAGATTAGAGCTAGGCAAAAGGCGTCTGCGAATTAACGGGGCTTCAACGCTACTGAAATTTAGCGGTGCGTAAAATGAGCGTGTTTACACATCCAAGGCACCGCAAAAATTTATGCGTTTTTGGCTAAAATGGCGGATTGGAATTAGCAAAATTTTAAAGGAGCGCTTTGAAAATTTTACTTGTCGAGGATGAAAAAGATCTAAATAAAATCATCGCAAAATGTCTGAAAAAGGACGGCTACAGCGTAGATTGCGCCTTTTGCGGCAAGGAAGCACTAGAGTTTTTGGATGTCGCAAAATATGACGCTATCGTGCTTGATGCTATGATGCCCGTGATGGACGGCTTTGAGTTTTTAAAGGCGGCGCGAGCGCGCGGACTGGGAACGCCGGTTTTATTTTTAACTGCGCGGGACGCCAAAGAAGATATCATCGCAGGGCTTGATCTGGGCGCAGACGATTATATGGTTAAGCCCTTTGATTTTCGTGAGCTTTTGGCGCGACTTCGCGCAATTATCAGGCGTAAAAACGCTACTGCGGATAACGAAATTATCATAGGGCAAGTGCGCCTAAATCTAAGCAAAAAATCGGTCGTCTGCGCGGGTGAGGTAGTGGAGCTAACGGGTAAGGAATATAGAATTTTAGAGCTTTTGATGCTAAATCGCGGTGCGATTTTAAGCCGAGAACAAATCGGCGAGAGCATTTGGGATTTTAGCGACGAAACAAGCTCAAATGTTATCGATGTTTTAATCAAAAATATCCGCAAAAAGCTAGGCGAGCACGGCGATATAATAGAAACGAAGCGAGGGCTTGGCTATGTCGTGGCAAAATAGCAAGATTTGGATCAAAATTTCAGCGATTGCGAAGCAGTTTTTTGCCGCTACGGCGCTTTTCGTATCAAAATTCGTGCGAAATTTTAAACAGAATTTTACGCATAATTTTGCGTGTTTAAAGAAAAGCTACAAGAAAAATCCCACGCAAAATATTGAGTTAAACCAGGCGTCAAATTCTACTCAAAGCCGGGCGTCAAATTTTAGAAGTAATTCCACGCAAAGTCAAGGACAAAATTTTGCAGCTAAAATCATAATACAAAATTTTGCTCAAGCCTTATCTCGAGTGTTTACAACTGCTAAAGAAAATTTTAGCTCACGCGCGCTACCTATCAGCCTACGCGTGACGCTTTATTACAGCGTATTTATTTTGGTGCTTGCAGGCGCTATTATCGGCATTTGCGGCTATATTTTAGACGAAGTATCAGGAAGCTCCGTTAGCCAAAAAAAGCTTGCCCACCTAGTGCAAAAAGCCGCGCGCGAGGGAAAATTTAAAAGCTTTGATGACGGTGTATTTTTCTACGAACATGACGGACAGGGCGGCGTGATCGCGGGATTTGTGCCTCAAGGCTTCGATCCTGCGCTGCCGCTCTCGCCTCAAGGCGCGCGCGAGGTGGAGCTTGACGACGATGAGTTTTTCTATTACGACGCGCAGATCAAAGGGCGCAGCGCATGGATACGCGGCGTCATCGCAGTTAGCGAGTTTGAGCTTGCGATGAAGCGCGTGATGCTGATCGCTCTTATCCTATCGCCGCTATTTGTGGTGCTCATCATCTACGGCGGCTACGCAATCATAAAAATAGCGTTTAAGCCCGTGCGCACTATGTCGCGTACAGCTAGCGAGATCGGATCTAGCGGCGATTTTACGCGGAGAATAGAGCTACCGCGAGGCAAGGATGAGTTAAGCGCGCTCGCAGCTACGTTTAATGAAATGCTAGCATCGCTACAAAGCGCGTTTGAGCGCGAGCGGCAGCTAAGTGCCGATCTTTCGCATGAGCTGCGTACGCCCACTGCCGTCATACTGGCTCAAAGCGACTACGCCCTAGCTTACGAGCAAGGCGCGAGCGAGGCGAAGGAGAGTTTCGCGGTCATCAACAATCAAGCGCGTAAAATTTCGGCGCTAATAGAGCAGATTTTAGAGCTTGCCCGCTTGCAGCGCGGCGTGTGTTTGGCGCCCGTAAGCTTAAGTAAAATCACAAGCGAGTGCGCGCAAGACTTTCAACTTTTGTGCGCACAAAAGGGGCTAAGCTTTAGCTCGCAGATAGCCGAGGGCGTGCGCGTAAACGGCGATGAGCTGCTTTTGATTAGGCTGATTAACAATCTTTTAAGCAATGCTTTAAAATTTACGCGCAGTAGCGTCGCTTTAGAGCTTTGCGTCAGTGCAGACGCGTGCGAACTTAGCATAAGTGACGATGGAGAGGGCATCGAGCCTGCTTTACAAAATAAAATTTGGGACAAGCTCTATCAAATAGAGCGCTCCAGAAATCGCGAGCAAAATAGCGGCGCAGGGCTCGGGCTAGCCATCGCCTCACAAATCGCAAAGATCCATAATGCGCAGATTTCACTACGTAGCAAAGTAGGACGCGGAAGCAAATTTAGCGTAAAGTTTAAGAAGGTTTAGGCGGTTTTGTGGGCTTGGCGGTGCAAAGAAATGCTGGGTGGCGAAATTCTTAAAAATTTTATCGCCTATTGTTGTTTAAAATTTAACGGCCATAGCCATATATAGGGGCGATGGTGTAATTTTAAAATTAGGCCGACGTCGCCAATAATATCGGATGATTTTTGCGATAGTCGTGCGCTTTTTAAATTTAAATGGGTCAAATTTTAAAATTTAGTTTTACCGCGAAATTCTGCGGCGAATTAATAAGACAAGGCGCGGCATTTTGCCCTTGGGCGAAGTGATAAGGTAAGCGCTTTAGAGCTTAAGTGGGCCGGCGCGGGTAATTTAAGAATTTTGAGGTATACGGCAAAATAAGCCTTCGCTGAAATTTCACGGCGCAGTATTACAGAATAAACCTTTGCTAAAATTCTAAGACGCCACATTCGGCTCTAGAGAATTTAAATTTAGGAGTATCTAGCGACCGAGTAAAAATTTAAATACGGAGCAAAAAAAGACGGACTGAGATTTAAGGCCGCCTACATAAGCGAAATTTTGTATTTTTGCCTGCTTCGTCCTCGTAGCTTACGGCGATATGGCCGTTTGCCTTACCTCCTGCTACGCAAGGCAGCCCCGTCGTTTATCAGTAGGACAATGTCACTCTCGTCGTTCTCGTAGTCGTCGTAGCGGGTGCTATAGCCAAATTTTACGCGGATCTTGCACGACGGTAGATTAAAATTTCACTAGCTCGCGACGAGTTACTTTTCCTGCGCCATATTCGTTGCAAAATATCGCGCCTTAGCCGTACGCAGTGCTATCAAAAATTAAAATTTCCTCGCCCATTTTTATGCATCTGGCTACGAGTTTGCACGGCACGAGCTCGCCCTCGTCGTAAAAATCGGCAATGTAGTCGTTTGGTAGATTTTCGCTGCGAAAAAGCTCGCCGAAATAATAAATTTCAAAGTATTCGCCGCCCGCGCAGGATCTTATTTGCATGTTTAGATAATCGCCTCGAGATACGTTAAATGCGTATTTTGCTAGATATGTCGGTATCTTCTCTTTCATCTTTGCTCCTTTTGACGTAAATTTTAAAATTTCAACGCATTTTCGGCACGCTTTTGATATGCCATAACGCGTTGCTACCGCACCGCAAAAACTTACTTCGCATCCTCCCACCACTTCTGTTGCGGCGGATTTTGCAGATCAAACACTTCGCCGATTTTCGGCGCCACGAGCACGTAGTTTTGCTCCTGCGCAGCGAGGTAAAGGCGCTGTATCGGCTCGCGCCACGAATGATAAGCCAGGTCAAATTTAGCCCAATGGATCGGCAGCAGCGCCTTTGCATGCAGCTGCGCGGCGGCTTGCGCCGTCTGCTCGGGGAAGGCGTGGATCTGCGCCCAACTCTCGTCGTATGCGCCGTTTTCGAGCATCACGAGATCAAACTCGCCGTATTTTTCGGCGATGGGTCCATAATGCGCGCCGTAGCCGCTATCGCCTCCGAAAAATACCGAAAACCCCGGCGCCTGCACGACCCAAGAGCCCCAAAGCGTAGGATTGTCGCTGTTTAATCTGCGCCCGCTAAAATGCCTCGCGGGCTCGAGCGTAAATTTAAGCCCGCCGATGCTTTCGCTCTGCCGCAAATCAAACTCGATGATCTTATCGTCCGCACGCCCCAACGTAGCAGATGCGCACGTACGCCCAGCGGCACGAGGTATAAGCCTACTTTATCGTCCAGCTCGCGGATCGCCTTGTAATCCAGATGATCGTAATGATCGTGGCTGATCAAAACCGCGTCGATATGCGGCAGCTACGAAATCATCGGCGTTTGCTCATATTCAAAGGGCGCGCCGCCGATCGGAAGCGGCGAAGCGCGGTAAAACACGGGATCGGTCAGAATGACCTTGTCATCAAGCTTAAAAATGACGGTCGAATGCCCGAACCATGCAAATTTAGCATTTTGCAGCACTGCGGCGTCAAATTTTACGCCAGGAAGCGGCGCGCTCGGATTTTTGCCCGCAGGCGGCGAGATCATCGTCAAAACCCACTCCCCCTAACGAGGGCATATTATCGCCCGTTTGAATGACCGTGGGCTCGGGGTTTACGAACCTGCGGCCGTCCCAAGCGGGCGAATTTTTTATGCGCGCCATGCTCTGCTCATCGGGCTCGCCGCCGAAGGACGGGTAAAAGTTCAAAACCACACACGTCGCCGCGCATAAAAATAGCGCTATGCCAGCAAGCCAAATCAAAATTTTAAAAAGCATCTCTCTTCCTTTATTTTAAAAATTTTATCTAAAAACCGCAATGGGCGATATGCATTAAATTTAAAGCTTCGCGCGCATTAAATTTAATCGCAAAACGAAGCTCGCTCATCTCTTTGCGGCACGCTCGCGTCTGCGCTATTTGCGGCTAGAGCCAAGGCGCGCAGGTTTTTATAAATTTCTCCCAAGAATCTCTTGCGTCTTCCTTTTTCTGCGTTAGAATTTTTAAATTATACACCGAGGCGGCGAAATTTAAAATTTAACGGGGAATTCGGGAATGGAATTTTAAAAATTTTGGGAATAAAATTTTAATAGGATTTGGAGGCGAGCGAATTCTGCTCTACCCGCCGAAATCTGGACGTAAATTTTAAAATTTACGCTGCGCAAGTTGGCTCGCCGCCGTTGCGAAATTTTACTGCCGATATAAAATTTTAAAGTGCGCGGTATTCAAATTTAAAACTCGC
>CAURUA010000054.1:0-13017 GCA_963528045.1 uncultured Campylobacter sp.
TCTTTATTTACTAAAATTCCTGCGGTCTTGCCCTCACTGATGAGGCCGTAAATTTTGTTTGGGTTAAAATTTTCAAAATTTACGAAGAATTTGTTGTAGTCGTTTAGATTCGCGTAGCTCAGCGCCTTTACGAGCTGGACTTTGGGCTCATAAACAGAGCTGTTTTTGTCGATCAAAATTTTATTCAGCTCGCCCGCGAATGTGCTAAGCAGCATCGCCGATTTTTTTAGCTCGGCGTTTTCTTCTCGTAGAGCTTTGATCGTCTCTGCCTGGTTAAAATGCTCGTTCACAGCGCTTTTTACCCGATCGCTCACGCCGTAATAAACCTCTAAAATTCCTCCTGCAAATCCGATAAATTTGCCGTGGATATACGAGCCGAACGTAAGCGAAACGGCTACCAGCAAAACCGCGACAAGGAGGAGTTTGAGATTAGTCATTTGCCGCTTGTTTTAGCGATTTGATCTCTTCTAGGGCTTTTCCCGTGCCGTTTGCGACGCACAGCAGTGGCTCGTCCGCGACGAAAACCGGAAGCTTTACGGTGTCGCTTAGATATTTATCTAATCCGCGAATGAGCGCACCGCCGCCCGTTAGCACGACGCCGTTTTCGACGATGTCGGCGGCGACTTCTGGCTGAATGCTTTCTAGCACAAATTTCAGCGCATCGGCAATCTCTCTGATTGAGTCTTTGATCGCCTCTCTAACGTCCTCGCTCGTAAGATCGACTGAGCTTAAAAGCCCGCTGATCTGGTCTTTTCCTTTGACCGTGTATGTAAGATCTTTTTGCTGCTGTACCGCCGTGCCGATCTTGATCTTGATCTCCTCGGCGGCGCGCTCCGAAATAAGCAGACTATATTTTTCTTTAACGTAATTAACGATGCTCGCGTCGATCTTATCACCTGCGACGCGAACGGATTTGGCGCTGATGATACCGCCCAAAGAGATAACGCCGATCTCGGTGGTACCGCCGCCGATATCCACGACCAGCGAGCCACGCGCTTCATTTACGGGAAGGCCCGCTCCGATTGCTGCAGCCATCGGCTCTTCGATTAGATAAACCTCTCGCGCGCCCGCTATCATCGCGCTTTCGCGCACGGCTTTACGCTCGACCTGAGTTAGCCCGTAAGGAACCGAGATGATGATGCGCGGGCTTACGAAAAAGCGGCGCTTGTGGGTCTTTTCGATGAAATACCTAATCATCTTCTCCGTCATATCAAAATCCGCAATAACGCCGTCCTTCATCGGGCGCACCGCTTCGATATCGCCCGGAGTGCGTCCGAGCATCTCTTTAGCCTCGGCGCCCACGGCGATGATCCTTTGCTTGCCGTAGCGTTCGTTTTGCACCGCGACGACGCTCGGTTCGTTGATGATAATGCCTTTATCTTTTAGCAGCACGAGCGTATTTGCCGTGCCTAGATCGATGCCCATATCCCTAGAAAATAATCCTAGAATCGAATCAAGTAACATTTATCCCCTTTATGCAGTTAAATTTTGTTTTACAAGTATAGGCTTAGAGACGCCGTCTACGACCTCTTTCGAGATGATGACGTCATAGCCCCTAAGCTCAGGCAGATCGAACATAATATCGATCATTATCTCCTCGATTATGCTGCGAAGTCCGCGTGCGCCCGTTTTGCGCTTGATTGCGAGGCTCGCGACCTCCCTTAGCGCGTCGTCGTCAAATTTTAAATTTGCGCCGTCTATCGCAAAGAGCTTTTGATATTGCTTTAGGATCGCATTCTTCGGCTCGGTTAAAATTCTAACCATCGCCTTTTCGTCGATCTCATTTAGCGTAGCCACTACGTGCAATCGCCCGATGAGCTCGGGGATTATGCCGTAATGCACCAGATCGTCGGCCTCGACCATATTTAGTAAATTTAAGCTCTCTTTCTTGCTGCGCTTGGTTTGGTTAAACCCGAGCACGTTCTGCCCGATGCGGCGGTTGATGATCTCGTTTAGCCCGTCGAACGCACCGCCGCAGACGAATAGGATATTAGTAGTATCGATCTGGATGAAGTCCTGATTTGGATGCTTGCGACCGCCCTTTGGAGGGATATTTACGACGCTTCCTTCGATGATTTTAAGTAGCGCTTGCTGCACACCTTCGCCGCTTACGTCGCGCGTGATGCTGCGGTTTTCGCTCATTCGCGCGATCTTATCGATCTCGTCTACGAAGACTATACCGCGCTGCGCCTTCTCTACGTCGCCGTCCGCAGCTTGCAAAAGGCGGGTGAGGATATTTTCTACGTCCTCGCCGACGTAGCCCGCTTCAGTTAGGCTCGTAGCGTCGCTAATAGCAATCGGCACGTCCAAAAATCGCGCTAAGGTCTGCGCCATAAGCGTTTTGCCGCTGCCGGTAGGGCCGATAAGCAAGATATTTGATTTTGAAATTTCAGTGTCGTCGCCCTGCGCGTCGGTCTGTCTGAAAATTCTTTTATAGTGGTTGTAAACGCCGACGCTAAAAATTTTCTTAGCGCGCTCCTGACCGATGACGTAGCGGTTGAGAACCTCCATCAGCGCCTTTGGCTTGATAGCTTCGAAATCGATCTCTTTATTTTGATTTTGTATCGCCTCATTTTGACCCTCGCTGCCGTGGATGGCGGCGTATGCCATATCGATACAATAGCTGCAGATAGCCGCCGTACCGTCGTCGTTAGGATAGATACGACGTCCGTCTGCGCCCGTCTCACCGCAAAAACTGCACTTATTTGCCATTAAATTTTACCCTTATCTAGCGGAATTCCGCGTTTTGTGTTGATTATAAACTCGCACATCTTGCGCACGTTTTGATCGCTCGTCTCGTTTAATAAAATTTGCGCCTGCTCCTTTAAGCCCTTGCCTTGGTTGAATAAAAATTTATACGCCCGATTTATCGTCTCGACCGTCTCTTTATCGAAGCGGCGGCGGATGCCCGTTAAATTTAGCCCGCGGATATAGGCGCGGTTGCCCTCGGCTAGACAAAACGGCACCACGTCCTGACTAAGCGCGCTAGCCCCTGCGATCATGCAGCTCTCGCCGATTTGGACGAACTGATGCACAGGGGTAAGCCCGCCGATAACGGCATAATCGCCCATTACGACGTGACCTGCGAGCGTGGCGTTGTTGGCTAGGATTATGTTGCTTCCCAACACGCAATCGTGCGCGATGTGGCAATACGCCATCATAAATAGATTATCGCCGATGCGCGTAAATCCGTCGCCCTTATGCGAGCCCGAGCTGATAGTGCAAAACTCGTGAATCGTAGCGTTTTTGCCGATGATTAACCCCGTGCGCTCGCCATCCTCAAAGCTCATATCCTGCGGAATTTCGCCCACGATCGCGTATGAAAAAATTTTAGAGCCCTCGCCGATTTGCGTATCGCCGATGATGCGCGCGCCCTGCTTGATCGTGCAGCCGCCGCCGATTTTCGCCTGCGCGCTTATGAAAGCATACGGCTCGATCGTTACCTCGGCTCCGATCTGCGCGCCGTCCTCGATGATCGCCGTGTGGTGAACTTTAGCCATCATTTATCCATTATCATCGCTTGAAGTTCAGCCTGCGCGGCCAGTGTGGCGCCGTCGTTGATGTAGGCTTCGCCCTTTAGCACCCAGATGCGTCCGCGATGTTTGATTACGCTGATGCGATACTCAAGCTTGTCGCCGGGGCGAACCGGGTTTCTAAATTTAGCATTATCGATGCTCATAAAATACACGACCTTGTCGCTTAGATCGACGCCCTCTTTCTCCATGCTCTTAAACGCCAACACGCCGCCTGCCTGCGCTAAGCCCTCTATGATCATTACGCCCGGATAGATCGGGTGCCCCGGGAAGTGGCCCTGAAAGATCTGCTCGTTGTAGGTTACGTTTTTATAGGCCTTGATGCTTTCGCCTATGCTGAGCTCTTCGACGCGATCTATCAGCAAAAACGGAAAACGATGAGGTAGGATGGAGAGGATTTCGTTTATATCTATCATTGATCTGCCTTTTTTAGAAATTTTAGAATCTTATCAAATTCTTACTAAAATTTCCCTAACGTCTAAAAATATGCGCGAGAGCCCGTAAATTTGAACTTTGGCGGCTCTTATCTCGTCCGTGACGATGATCGGCGAGAGTGAGCCCGCAGAGCACAGGGCGGCGCGAGCTTTATTTTGGCGCGCAAGACTCGGCGGATTTTTTAGTATCTTAGATACACTTTTGAAATTTGATCTTGAAATTTCGTTAAATTTCGCCAGGCTTAAAATTTTAATCTCCCCCTTATCGCTGCAAAAAATTTCGCACTCTCGCTCCACGCTAAACTTCACGTTTTCGCGCGTAAAATGCGAGCCAAATAGCACAAACGAGGGCACGACCTCGCCGTCAAATTTAATCCATGCGCGCAGCAGGCGGTAGTTTAAAAACCGATCGCGCAGCACGCTAAATTTCACCCCATTTTTTTCGAGCGAGCAAAGCTTTTTATAAAATTTCAATTTCTCCTCTACCGAAGCGGGCAAAATTTGGCGATCAATCGGCGACATTAGCTCGTAAATTTCAGCATCGCAGGCTAAATTTCGCCTCAAATCCGCCGTCAGACTTCCGTCCGAATTCCGCTCAGCCTTTCGCTGCTCATTCCGCTGTGCCGCGAGCGCATAGATGCAACCGCAGTAGTTTTGATGATAGAGCGCGTCTTTTTTCGCGAGCACAAACTGCTCGTTCGTGCCGCCGTTTTTACGAAAATCGGGCGCGATAAACTCCAGTCCGTAGCGCTCGCAAATGCGCTGTAGCGAGGCGCAAAGCTGAGAGTGCGATTTTTTAGGGCTCATTAGAAGCGTCGTAGTGATTTTGCGCTCGCCTAGGCTTAGCGCGAGCTCGGCTGTTTTTTGCATGCGAAAATCAAAGCAAAACTCGCAGCGCGCGCCTTTCTCGGGCTCATTTTCAAGCCCGCGCGCGCCGTCTAGCCAGCCCTGAAAATCATACTCGCCCGGGATAAATTTAATCCCTAAATTCTCGCAAACCCGCTTCGCGTCGTGCATTCTAAGAACGTATTCGCCGTAGGGATGGATGTTTGGATCGTAAAAATAGCCTATTAGCGGCTCTTGCGTGAGCTCTTTTAAGCGGCGCAAAAAATAATCGCAATCGACCGAGCAGCAGATGTGAACCAGCAAATTTTAACCCTTTGCACGAAATTTTTGGATATAATTTTACGCTATCAAAATTAATGAGCGGAAAAATGAAAAATTTTTTTATAAAACACTGGCGTAAGTTTGCTTGCGGCGTAGGTGGATTTGCGCTGTTTTACGTGCTTGCGGGCTTTTTCGGCGTACCACTTTTTATCGAAAAGGCGCTGCCTAAAATTTTAGAGGGCAGAGCAAACTTTAGCGTGCAGGATGCTAAATTTAACCCCTTTACCTACGAGCTAAACGTCACAAAGCCGGAGCTTAGCACTTTTAAGCCGCTATTTAGCGCCGATGAGATAAATTTAAAAATCGGTTTTTCAAAGCTTTTTAAAAAGACTCTCGCGGTAGAAATTTTGCATCTAAAATCGCCTAAATTTCACGTCGAGCGCGAGCAAAACGGCACCTTTAATTTCGAGCCGCTACTTTCGGAGCAAAAGAGCGAAAGCAAGGATGAAAACTCCAGCTTCAATGTCACGCTGAATAATTTTAAGATCGAGCGCGGCTCTCTAGGATACGTCGATAACTCCTTAAAAAGGCCGTTTTCACTCATCTCGACCGAGCTAAATTATGAGATCAACGGGCTAAACTTAAAGGACGAAACGATCGGCGAGCATGATCTAAGCGCCGTTTCGCGTACATACGACTCGCTGAGCTTCGATGGAGCCATCGATCTGGCGCCTCTGCGCTTGCACGGCAAAATAGATCTTAAACGGCTGAAAATCGATCCGTTTTGGCTATCGTATCTCGATCCTAGCGGCGTGCGGCTTAAAAACGGCTTTCTTTCCGCCGAGCTGAATTATCGATTGAGCCTCGATGAAAATATAAAATTTGCGCTTGAAAACTCAAAACTCGAGCTTGAGAGCCTAGAAATTTTGCAAGATCAAAGCTTAATTTCTCTAGGCTCGCTAAAAATCCCGAGCTTCAGCCTAAATACGGACGTTTCGGATGAAATTTTAGGCGCAGTAGCGATCCCGCAAGTGCTAGTTTCTGGCGCAAAATACGATATGAACGAAACCAAAATTTCCACGGGCTTTGAGGGCGCGCAGGTCACGGATTTTGCGCTGGATTTTAATAAAACTGGGGCAAACTTGCGGCTAAACTCCGCCGTAAAAAGCGTAGATCTAAACCGCTCAAGCTTTGTAAACCCGCAAATTTCGGTCGTCTCAAACGATACTAAAATCACGGAAAATTTCTTAAAATTTAACGCCGAAGGTAACGATACAGCCCTTCATACGGGCTTTGATGCTTTTAATATCGCGGACACGCAGATTACGCTAGCACGCAGCGATAAAATTTCACTCGCCGCAACCGAACTGGGCGCGTTTAACTACGACAAAGAGGGCGCGCAAAACGGCGCAAGTCTGAAGTTTGCTAAAATTTCAAACTCCAAAATCGCAAACAAAAACGGAATTTTTAGCGGATTTGAAAGCTTCGGCGTGCAAGGGGTTAAATTTAACGTCGCGGATCTCGATCTGGGCGTGGATAAAATTTTGCTAAACGAGCCGTTTTTCAACTCGGAAGTGGGCGTTAACGGCGCCAAAAGCATAAACGATCTGGCGATCTTAAGCGCGATCTCTAAAAATCCTGCGAGCTCCAAAAAAACGGCGAGCGCGGGCGATACAAACCCGGCGGATGTAAACTCTACGGCAAGCGGCGCAAATTCGGATTCTAAAAAGCCCTCCAAAAGCCCCGCTTTAAAATTTAAGATCGGCGAGGCCTCCGTAACGGGCGCAAAAGCTAAAATCAGCGAGAGCTTTATCGTTAAAAACAACGTGCACGAGATCAAGGATTTCAGCGCCACGCTAAGCGGGCTAAGCTCGAATTTCGCCGAGCCCTTCGGCATCAAAGCAAGCCTTATCACGGGCGAAATCACGGCTAGCGCGGACGGCAAGGCTAGCATCGCGCCGCTTAACGTAGGCGTGAACTTCAGTCTAAAGGCGCCGAACTTGGGCGTTTTTAACAAATATGCGGCGGAATTTATCACGGGCTCCATCGCGGGCGAGCTCGCTACGCAAGGGCAGCTGAAGCTTTCAAACGCCTTCTCGCTCGAAGGCAAGCTATCCGGCAAGGGCTTGGCGCTAAGCTCGGGTAGGGATAAAATTTTCTCCCTCGCGTCGCTAAATGTCGCGCAAATCGCACTGAGCCCAAACTCCCTTACGCTAAATAAGATCATTCTTGGCTCGCCCGCGGCAAATATCTCGCTAAATAAAGACGGGCGTTTAAATTTAACTTCGCTGATAAAGCCCGCCGCGCAGGCAAAGCAGGCCGCAAAGCCCGTCCAAGCTGCGCCTAATAGACCCGCAAAAAACGGGGCGAACTTTGCGTGGAGCGCAAAAAATATCTCGCTTAGCGGCGGAAGTTTAAATTTCACCGACGAGAGCCTAGCAGCGCCCTTTAAACTACGCATCAGCGATATGAAAGCAAGCATCAGCGAGATCAGCCCGAAGCGAGCGGCGGATATCAAATTTAGCTCGATCGTAAGCGGAAGTGGGCTGGCAAGCATCACGGCGCGCGCCTATCCGCTGGATTTTAAACGTAAAAGCGATATAAACGTCGTTTTAAAGGAGATCCCGCTTGCGCCCGCATCGCCCTATACCGCCAAATATATCGGCAACGAAATCGCGGACGGCAAGTTAAATTTAAAACTTGCCTACAAAATCGACGATGGCAAGCTAAACGCAAGCAATGATCTAAATTTAGACCGCTTCGAGCTCGGCAAAGAGGTAGCGAGCAAGGACGCGCTGAGCCTTCCGATCGGTCTAGTGGTATCGATCCTAAAGGACAGCGACGATCAGATCGATATTAGCCTGCCTCTAAGCGGCACGCTGAGCGATCCGAAATTTAGCTACGGCGCGCTCGTTTGGGGCGCGGTCAAAAAGCTACTCTCGGACATCGTGCTAAGTCCGTTTAGATTTATGGGAAAGATCGCGGGCATAGATACGAAAAAGCTGGAAAGTATCGATTTTGAGGCGGCGAGCAGCGAAATTTTAATCAGCGAAAGCTCTAAAATCGATGATTTAGCCAAGGTCGCAAAAGCTAAGCCCGATCTTAAGATCATTCTAAATTCTGCGTATAACGAAAAGCTCGATACTCACGAGTTTCAAAGGCGCTCGCTGCAAAACACCCTCACGCTGATGTCCAATAAACAAGGCCTCTCCACCGATGAAGCCATAGCGGCGCTTAAGATCAAATACGGCATCAAAGCTAGCGGCGATGAGGCGATGGAGGAGCTGATAAGCGCGCAGAAATTTACCCGCTCCCGTCTTGATGAGTTAGCCCTTGCCAGGGCGGCCGCCGTACAATCGACACTCGTGCAGCGCGGCGTAAGCGCTTCTCGCATAGAGATCAAAAAGCCGAGCGAAGCCGAGCTCAAACAAAACAGCTTTATCCCGCTAAGCCTCGGCGTAGAGAGGTAGTGTAAGCAAAATTTGGCTATACTAAGCGGATTAAAATTTAAGGAGCGGCGATGATAAATATAGGAATTCACGGCGGAAGCGGCAGAATGGGCACGATGATCTACGAATGCCTGAAAAATTTCGATCAGGCGCGAGCAAGCGTGATCTACACTATCGCTCCGCTTGATTATACGGCGAGCTGCGCCGTAGTAAGCAACTATGACGAGCTTTTTAGCAGCTGCGATGTCGTGATAGACTTTACGATCCGAGACGGCGCGATAAGCTTAATGAAATTTGCGCTTTCGCATCCAAAGCCGCTTTGCATCGGCACGACGGCTCTGGGCGATGAGGGCGAGCGGCTACTGCGCGAATGCAGCGCAAAGATGCCCGTACTGCACGCTACGAATATGAGCCTGGGCGTCGCGGTGCTAAACAAGCTCGTAGCGCTTGCTAGCAGGAGCCTGCGCGATTTTGACTGCGAAATTTTAGAGATGCACCACCGCCACAAAAAAGACGCTCCGAGCGGCACGGCGATGAGTCTTGCGGAAAGCGCCGCGAGCGCACGTGAGCTAAACTTAAAAGACGTGCGCGTAAGCGGTCGCGACGGGCTTATCGGCGAGCGGGGCAAGGACGAGATCGCCGTGATGTCGCTGCGCGGCGGCGATATAGTCGGGCGCCACACCGTGGGATTTTACGGCGAGGGCGAGTTCGTCGAGCTAAATCATACGGCGACTTCGCGCGCGACCTTTGCCAGAGGCGCGATAAAGGCAGCGGTATGGCTAGCATCGCAAAATAGCGGGCTTTACGGCATCGACGACTGCTTAGGAATCTAGCGTTTGCGGCTAAATTTAAGAGGAAAAAATGCCAACCAAAGATGAAATTTTAAATTTTTTGCGTGAGCTAAAGCCCGAGCTTGAAAGCTTTGGAATTTACAAAGTCGGCCTATTCGGCAGCTACGCCAAAGGTAGAGCAAATATCGCCGAGAGGTTTAAAATTTCAGCCGATCTATTTGATGAGGCGCCGACAAAATACCGGACGGCGAGCCGTCAATGATAAAACAAAATATAGATAAATTTCTAAAAAATAAAATTTAAGAGGTTAGAAAATGTGCGCAATCGTGGGAGTCATAAATTCTGAAGGTGCGGCTAAAACCGCGTATTACGGGCTTTTTGCCATGCAGCACCGCGGCCAGGAGGCAAGCGGCATCAGCTCGAGCTTCAACCATCACATCAAAACGATCAAAGCCACGGGGCTCGTGACGGAGGTTTTTAGCCCCGCGAGTTTTGAGCTTTTAAAGGGCAACATCGCGATCGGTCACAACCGCTACGGCACCGCGGGCGCAGACAGCCTAAAAGACGCACAGCCAGTTGCGGGCAACTACGCTCTGGGGGAGATCTCTATCGTTCATAACGGAAATTTGATCAACAAAGACGAAATTCGCCACAAGCTCGTAAGCGAGGGGGCGATTTTTCAGTCCGGCATGGACACCGAAAACATACTGCACCTCATCGCACGCAGCAAGCAGGAGCATCTAAAAGACCGTATCGTCGAAGCTCTGAATCAGTGCGTGGGCGCATATTCGCTTCTGATTTTAAGCCGCTCGAAGATGTTTGCCGTGCGCGATCGCTACGGAGTGCGTCCGCTCAGTATCGGCAGACTCAAAGACGGCGGCTACATCGTCGCGAGCGAAACCTGCGCGTTTGATCTCGTAGGAGCCGAATTCGTCCGCGACGTGAAGCCCGGCGAGATGGTGATCTTCGAAGAGGGCAAGGATGAGTTTAGCTCGCTTGAAATTTTAAAAGCCGCGGAGGCTAGAATTTGCGCGTTTGAATACATCTACTTTGCGCGCCCCGACAGCGTCGTAGAGGGCAAAAACGTATACGAGGTCAGAAAAAAGCTGGGCGCGGCGCTCGCGCGAAAATGTAAAGAGCTAAAAGCCGATTTCGTCGTGCCCGTGCCCGATAGCGGCGTGCCGGCGGCGCTGGGTTTCGCGCAAGAGAGCAAAATCCCCTTTGAGATGGCGATCGTGCGCAACCACTACATCGGCCGCACCTTCATCGAGCCGACGCAAGAGGTGCGAAATTTAAAGGTCAAACTCAAGCTAAATCCGATCGGCGCGGCACTGCACGGCAAGAGCGTCGCGGTGATCGACGACAGCATCGTACGCGGCACCACGAGCAAAAAGATCGTCGAGCTTCTGCGCCATGCGGGCGCAGCGCGCGTGCATATGTGCATCGCAAGCCCCGAGCTAAAGTATCCCGAGCGCTACGGCATCGACACACCAAGCGTGCGCGAGCTGATCGCCGCGAATATGAGCACGGATGAAATTTGCAAATTTATAGGCGCCGACAGCCTCACGTTTCTTAGCGTACCGGAGCTCGTAGAGGCGCTTGGAAGCGAGCGCAAGTACTCGCTCGTAAGCTTCGACGGCGATTATTTCATCAAAGATTAGCGAATTTAAAGGAGCAAACTATGACAAAATTTAAGATTAAGCGCGTCTATGAGCGCGCGGAGGAAGAGGATGGATTTCGCGTACTATGCGACAAACTGTGGCCGCGCGGCATAAAAAAAGATGCGCTGGAACTTGATATGTGGGCAAAAGACATAACGCCTAGCACCGAAATACGCAAGCTTTTCGCGCATAAGCCTGAAAATTTCGCCCATTTTAAGGAGCTTTACTTAGCTGAACTTGAACAAAATCCCGCCGTAGCTGAATTTTTGAAAAAGGTTAAAAACGAGCCGGTCGTCACGTTGCTATACGCCGCAAAGGACGAGCACTGCAACCACGCGATGATTTTGCGCGATTTTTTGCAAAGCAAGGTGCGCTGAAATTTTGCGCCCAAAGCGCGCCGCTCGCCGTATTTTAAAGCAAATTTTAAATCGCCTCGCTCACTAAAATCTATTCGGAAAACCGATGTGCGAGGCGTAAAATTCAGCGAAGAGGCTTAAGCGGAGCGCTCTTAAAGCCTTATCGGGCGCGATTTGAGATAAATTTTCTATCCGGATGTACACTTCGCAGGTGCACATAAAACAAATGCTAAATTTTGCGTCAGAGCTTTAAAAAACGCAAAATTTTATAAAAAACGAACAAAATTTCAAGGAAAATAACTCGATTCAATATATGCAAATTTAAAACTTCATCTATCTTTTAACGCTATTTTTCATAATGCAAGCTAGGAATTTAAAAAGTGGGCTTAATATAAATTCGCAACAAATCAAATTAATTTCTTACACGCAGCATTTTTAAATTTCATTTAAGGATTTACCGCTAACATTGCTCGTAATTTTTTACAAGGAGAAACAATGGCAATAAGTGCTAGAAATCAGCTTCACGTCGTAATCAGCGACGTAAAAATAGGTGCGGTAAATTCGCTAATCACAGCTAAAACCAGAGGCGACGACGTGCTAAAAGCAACCGTTACGGTCGATTCTGAAAAAACTTTGGATTTAAAAGCAGGCAAAGAGGCGGTATTTTTATTCAAAGCCCCGAATGTCATCATTTCAAAGGGAGAAAATGATCTTCGCCTAAGTGCTGCAAATCAACTAAAAGGCAAAATCACCGCCGTTAAAGAGGGCGCAATCAATGCTGAAATCGATGTCAGAACCGCAGGCGGCGAAAATTTAAGCGCGATCGTCACAAACAGCTCCGTTAAAAATTTGGCGCTAGCAGTCGGCGACGAAGTAACCGCGATCATCAAAGCTACTCAAATCATCGTCGGCGTAAAATAATCAGGCGTAACGGTGCGTGCGACAGCGATGCGTGCGCTTTAAACATCACAAAATCAAGGAGCAAAATTTTATAAATTCTGCTCCTTCTTCAAAAATCTCTTTTGATAAATCAAATTTCGTAGCAACTCAAATAACGCTATAAGCGGTCTTTTCTCTCATGCGCGCAGATACGCCCCGTGCGACATCCAGCCCCAATCACACCAAAAGCAGTCTTGCCCTATTTGCCGCAGTGCGCGTTTCGCGCAGGCTTTGCATCTATGCAGCACGCAAGCCCCACTAGCACGAGATATCTATGAAACGCAGATCCCTCTTCACTCTGCCTACTCGCTTATAGCAATGTGCTTTCATATTTTACGCGCTTGCTACGGCACTACTTTGCTCGGTAGTGACCGATCCTCGCGTAGATGTCCACACCAAGAGTGAGCCGATCTAGATGATAGCGGCACGGACAGATCATCGAACCGATCGGCTCGTTAAAAGACGTGGATTCCGCGAATAAAATCACTCTCCTAAAATTTCGGCTCGTAACCGCGGGTAGCGGGAATTTGCTTTGCTAAATTTGATACTCGCCGGGGCTCAACTCGCCTCGCAAGAGCTTACCAAAGCGTGCGGCTGCGGCTTCTACGGCATCGTCGCTAAACTCGCCGGGCTCAAACCCGCTACTGATAAACGGCACGACAAACTCCATCCCGCAGTAGTTTGCCGCGATTTTAAGCGGCGTTAAAATTTCATCCAGGCTAAAGCCTATCGCGCCCTGCTTGGAGT
>CAURUA010000055.1:0-12233 GCA_963528045.1 uncultured Campylobacter sp.
ATATGAAGTTTTTAATCTAAAAACTTTATGTTTTTGTAACATTGTTTTTATGGATTTAAATCCTTTAAGGGATCTTAATCCATAGGCTCAATCGATCACTTGTTTAGATTTCAAAGATTGACTAAAGATATTTGTTTTTAACAGTTAAAATTTTAAAAAACACGTTCGCTAAAAGGCTAAAACTACTAGGACTTAAGATTTAAGGAAGCAGGTTCGGCTCGGTGCGAAACAGAATTATGATTATACAAGAGCGATGCTTAAAGGGGGCTGAATGGGAAAGATTTTAAACTAAGTAAATTTTATGTTCGGCACGCGCTACCACTTCGCCGATGATAGCGCTACTAGCGTAGCCTGCGTTTTTTAAATTCGCAAGCGCTCGCGCCGCGTCCTTTTCCGCTACGGCAAGCAGAAGTCCGCCGCTGGTTTGTGCGTCGCAAAGCGTTATGTCCGGCTCGGAATCGACACCAGGCGCGATAAATTTTAAATTTTTATAGCTTCCGGCGGGGATTAGCCCCTCGTCAAGGCATCTGAGGGCGCTTTTTAAAAGCGGAATTTTACTGGGATAAATTTTAAAACTCACGCTTTCGTTTATCATCTCAAGTGCGTGTCCAAGCAGACCAAAGCCTGTCACGTCGGTCGCGGCATGTATTTTTAGACCCACTAACGCGCCTACGGCATAAAAATTTAACAAAATCATGCTCTCTATCGCGTCACGAAATTCTTCAAATTTAAGAAATTTCGCTTTAATAGCCGTAGCGATAATGCCCGTACCGAGAGGTTTTGTTAGGATCAGCAGATCGCCTTCGCGCGCTGTATTATTGCTCCAAAATTTACGCGGATTCACCCGCCCCGTGACGCTAAGCCCGTAATAAATTTCGGGGGTAGAGATGGTGTGACCGCCCACCAAAACCCCTCCGCACTCTTTGATTTTGTCTTTGCCGCCGCGCAGAATTTCGCGCAGAATTTCGTTTGAGAAATGGCAATCGTCAAAACCTACGATGTTTAGGGCATTTATCACTTCGCCGCCCATTGCAAATACGTCGCTTAGGGAGTTTGCCGCCGCGATCTGTCCGAAAATAAACGGGTCGTCCACCAAAGGGGTGATAAAATCAAGCGTCTGCACGAGCGCAAGATCGTCGCTTATGCGAAATATGCTTGCATCTTCGTTGCTGCAGGTGGACGACAGCAGGCTCGCATTGGGCTCGATTAAATTTCCAAGATTTTCGGTTAGACCCGCCGGGTCAAGCTTGGCGGCTCAACCGGCGGCTGCAATAAATTTCGTGAGGTTAAAATCTCTGTAGATCATAGCTTGATTGCTTCGTATTTTGATAGGACGTCCATGATTTCGTATGCGTTTGAAATCTCGCCGATCGCGAGCTTATCGACCAGTTTGTAGCCCTCCAGACAGCTTCCGCAGCTTAAAATTTCAGCTCCCGCTTCGTTTAGCTTTTTGATCGCCTCGAAGCATTCGTGGCCGCGGTTAGTGGTTATGCGCACGGCGTTGTTTACGCAGATCACTTTCACTGGCTTTTCGTCTAGGCTTAGCGCCGCGCCTAAAAATTTAGCAAGCAAGCTCTTTCCGATCGGGCCGCTTCCGCACTGCTCCTCGTTTAGGAATATCACCTTGCCTCTTTTTGGCGCCGTGACGTCACAATAAATATCGTCGATACTTTCATCTTTAAGCTCGTCCGTTTTTACGGTTTTTATAAGCGTGTCGGCGCCCGCTTGTGAAATTTGCGCCTCAAAGCCGTTTTTAGCCAAAAAGCGTTTTATGTTTTCGCGCGGCGCTACGTCGTTTACTAAAATTTCTAAACTCTCTCCGATTTTTAGCTCGCCGAGGGCTTTTTTAGTGCGCAAAAGCGGCTCTGGGCAATTTAAATTGCGACAATCTAGTTGCATATGTAATCCTTAAAAATAAAATTCTTTGAACCTCAAAGCTAATGCGAGCCGCACGCAAGCAGGCCCGCATAAAATTTACCCAAGTTATAAGCGCGGGTACTTCGCTTCAAATTGCGATTTAGCGATCTGCCCCTTATCCAACAGCTCGCGATACCAGTAGTGGTGAAGTACGTAAACTTCCTCCTCCGGCTTGTGTCCGTCGATCATCGAGTGGATGGCACCGCTGATCGCAAAGACCGCCATATAGATATGCACAAGCAAAAATACCGCGCAGACCGCGCCCAAAAAATTATGAATAATCGCGCTTACTCTTAAAATTTCGATCTGGCTCATACCTAGCGCGCTTCTCATCTCAGGGATATTGTAATCTAAGAAAAACATCGACGCGCCCGTAGCTATCATTACTATGCCGCCTAAAGTCGCGACCCAAAACCACGCTTTCTGCCCGGCGTTAAATTTACCCGCAGGAATCGTGCGCTTCTTTTTGCTTAGATAGCCGCCCACGATCATCATCCATCTGATATCGTAAGTTCGCGGTAACATACGCCAAAACCATGTCACTAGCATAGGCACAACGGCAATCGCAAACGCTATCGTAGCTAGCCCGTGAGCGTTTTTACAAAATCTCACGAAAGTGCCGCCGCCGAATTCCTCGCCGAACATCATAATCAAGCCGGTTGGAACCAAGATCGCCCACGCCACGGCCGCTACGAGATGATATAATCGCTCAAATTTATTAAATGCATAGATCGGCTTGCCCGCGTGATGATCGAAGTGCTTCGGCCCTATGATCGCGTAGTGCCCAATAAAAGCTATGATTACGCCCAAGACCGCGCCCAGCGCCAACCAAGCAAAAAAACCCGAGCTTTGCAGATGCCCTTGAAATTGCAGAAAAATCGGACCGAAGCCGTTGCCGTAGCTATCGATGTTTTCAAGCCTTGCATTGCCCCAAACATCGCTATTTCCCTGCACGATATCGGCGTATTTTTTCTCCTCAGCCTGCGCATAAATACAGGCGAAAAGCGCGAGAAATAATCTTTTCATGGATTTCCTTAGGTATAAAATTCAAGCCGATTATATCATTTTTTGCAAAAAATTTTCTTACAAAGCAAAATTAGATTTTTGCATTAAGCGCCGCGCTAGTTTCGCCTCGCGTACTCGTCGTAGCCGAATTTTTTAATAGCCAAAACCTCTCCGCGCTCATCTACCAAGACGAGATCGGGCAGCTTGATGCCGTTAAAGGTCGTATTTTTCACGATCGTATAATGGATCTGATCCTCGAAAATCACCCGATCGCCGATATTTAGCGGCGCGTCAAATTTATACTCGGGCTGCCCGCTCTCAAGCCCTACGACATCGCCTGCGAGGCAGGTATTTCCACCGAAGCGATAGCTAAATTTACCGCTCTCGCTCTCGCCGCGCACCGCAGGACGATACGGCATCAGCACGGTATCGGGCATGTGCGCTTCGGAAGAGGCATCTAAAATAGCGATTTTAGCGCCGTTTTCTACTATATCAAGCACGCTAGCGACCAAATATCCGCACTCCCAGCCGACCGCTTCGCCCGGCTCAAGATAAATTTCAAGCCCGTATTTTTCGCGAAATTTTTTGATCAGATCTATCAGTAGCTCCACGTCGTAGCCTACGCGCGTGATATGATGCCCGCCGCCGAAATTTAGCCACTTTAGGGCGCCGAAATACTTGCTAAATTTCGCCTCGAAAACCTCGAGTACCCGCTCTAGGCTCTGAGCGCTTTCTTCGCACAGCGCGTGAAAATGTAGCCCCGAGATGCCGCGCAAAAATTCGTCGTCTTGCAAGATCGCCCGCTGTAGCGCTTCAAGGCTCATCCCGAGCCTGCTAAAGCTGCCGCACGGATTGTAAGCGTCTTTGGGCGCGAAGGAGGTCTGCGGATTTAGCCGCAAGCCGTACGATGCTCCCGCAGCGAGCGCTTTTGCGCGATATTTTTGCCACTGCGCGGCGCTATTGAACACGACGTGGTTTGAAATTTTTAAAATTTCATCCAAATCATCCTCTTTAAACGCTGGCGAGTATGTGTGGATTTCGCCATTTTTAATAAACTCCGCGGCAAATTTCGCCTCGTGCAGACCGCTGCAAGTAGCGCCCCAGAGGTACTTGTCAACGTAAGGCATCGCGAAGCTAAACGCAAAGCCTTTTAGCGCACATAGAATTTTTGCGCCGCTTCGCTCGCCTACGCCGCGTAAAATTTCTAAATTTTTTACCAGTTTTTGCTCCTCGCATACGTAAGCGGGGGTCGAAATTTCATCGATTTTCATCGTTTTTCCTCATTAAATTTTTTCGCAATTATATAAAATTTTATGAATTTTTGGTTAAAATCGCCCAATCTTTAAAAAAGGACAAAAATGGTAGAGGTAGAATTTTTAGGGCCGATCGGGCGCGAGCCCCTGCGCCTAAACGCAAACTCCTTGCAAGAGGTAAAAGCCGAGCTGCAAAAGGACGAAAGTCTGCGAGAGTGGCTCGCAAACTGTGCCGTAGCGGTAAACGATAAGATGATTTATGATGCGAATTTCGCGCTTAAATCCGGCGATCGCGTGAGCCTTCTGCCTCCCGTTTGCGGCGGCTAAGCTTAGGAAGCGGCGATGAACGAGGCTAAATTTAATCCGGAAATTTTAAGCAGGATCAAGCCTGAAATTTATGAGGGCAGCTTGAACGTAGATGCGATTTTATCGCGCTGGTACGCTAAATTTAAAGACGCAAATTGCGGCGCGTTTATCACCTTCGTAGGCATCGTGCGCGACGAGGGCGGCATCTGCGCGCTGAGCTTCGATATCTATGAGCCGATTTTGCGAACTTGGTTCGAAGCGTGGCAGCAAAAGGCCGCAGCACGGGGCGCATTCGTTCTTTTTGCACATGCAAACGGGGGCGTGCCGATCCACGAAAGCTCCTACGTCGCAGGCGTCGTAAGTCCGCAGCGTAAGGTCGCTCTGGCGCTAATAAACGAGTTTGTGGAGGATTTCAAGGCGGCCGCGCCGATCTGGAAATACGACGTAAAGGGCGGCAAAATCGAGGGCGGCAAAGTAGTAGGCGGGAAGAGGATCTACGCGGCGGATCGCTCGCAGAAAGTAAAAGGCGCAGGGCTTTTGGGCTAAATTTACTATTTGATTCTTAATTCAAAACTAGCGAAGTCTAGTTTAAGTTGTTTTATAATTTTTTTATGGACTTTATCCTATATTTCCAGTTATCGATAAATTCTACTTTATCTTTTAAAATACATGAATCCGTAGGTAGCCATCCATCAGGCATCCACTTACCAAACTTTTTATTATAATACCTCTGTACTATTTTTTTCTTCCTATCATTATACAAGCTACACCATATCTTATATCGGATGCCTTTATAACCAACACTCCTTGCATTCTTTATATCTTTGTAAGCTGTTTGCCAAGTAATATATTTTTTATCATGTTCTGACACTGCATTGGAATAATCCGGCTTAGTCTTTCTAGGAAAAATTTCAACAATGAAATAGTTAAAATCAATTCTCCCATCGATCCTGTCGCGAATATTGCTCTCAATTATATCAACCCACTTACCGATCGTATTTATGCTTCTCACCAAATCTCTAGTAATAAGAACTGCGGCGGAATTACCATTTCTAATATAACTAATATATTCTGCGTCATATTTATAATTATTTACAATGCTGTCGGTCATAGAATTTTTCCTCTAATATAAAATTCCGTTATTGCAAAATTTACTTAAAAATCTACTCAAACGAAAATATTAAAATTTAAACACGCCTCTAGCTTCTACGATGCGCTCGCTAAGGCTCGCAGCGGCATATTCGCCACTTGCCGCGCACCTAAAGATCGGCTCCAGCACCTCGGCAAAAAAGCCGTTTAGCCCCTCCTGCATGATCTGTGCGTTATTTTGGTAGCGTCCTAGCCCCATAAATACGCCGTGTCCGATCGCGCCAAGACCGCCCGCCTCATCGGCGATAAACTTATTCAGCGCCTTGCAAACCGCAACGACAGCGCTTGCGTTTACGATCTCGCGATCTCTTAAATAATCCTCAAGCGCGCCGTAATCGCACTCGCATCTGATCCATCTAAACGCCTTTGCAATCGACGGCGAAACGCATTTATGCTCACTTAGAGTGCATAGGACGTATAAATTTTTAGGCACCGCAAAATATGAGCGGCCGTCCTTTAAAACGACGCTGGCGCGCGCTTTTTCGCCCTCTTCAAAGCCGTCGATTACATGGGAGTTTTTCGTACGGATCAGCGAAAGCTCATCTTCCTCGTCATAGCGGCGATCCAAAAGCACTGCCGCCTCGCCAAAAATTTTATCCAAGCTTGCAGCGCTTGCATTGTCGATCAAAAAATAATACTCGGCCTTCGGATCGTTTAGCGCCTCTTTACACAGCGCCTTAAACTCGCCGCTAATGAAGCTTTCGCCGTAAAATCCATCTATAAAATCGCGGTATTCGAATCCTTCGTGCAGGCAAACGTAGCGGAAATTTTTTGTCGCAAGCTTCTTTTCGGCGATCAAAGACCGCAATCTGCGGGTCTTGCCGGTGCCGATCGCGCCGTAAAATATCGTATTTTTCGCGACCTCTTCGCTCTTGTAGTTTTTGACGTATTCAAAAAATAGCGAGGAATACACGATCCTAGCTGCGCCAACGACATCCTGCGGATACGGGGTAAATTCCGCGATAAATCGCGAGCTCACCTCGTAAAATTCTTCAAAAATTTCAACCTTTTCGTCGTAGAGCAAGGATAAAATTTGCGCGGTTTCATCGCGATAAATGGGAGTTGGAAACTCATCGTTGCACTGTGCAAATATGCTAGCTAGCAGATAGAGCTTTTCGCGCGAAATTTGTGCGAAATCGCCGCCCTCGGCAAGTCCTAAATTTAGCATCCCGTCGTCGCTTAGGTAGCTGTCGATCAGATAGAAATTATCGGCATTTATCGCGGATTTTAAAAATTCCATCAGCACGAAGGGCTGATTATGCAGCGCGACGTCGAAAAAATCGATAGCCAAAGCGCTATCCACCGCCGTAAGAAGCCTGTAAAGCTCATCGTAGAAATTGACTAGCTTTTGTTTGAAAATATCGCGAGCGGTGCGCTCCTGCGAATAGCTATTAAAATTTTTGACGATATTTTCGATAAAAACATAAAGCGAGACGATGTTTTTATCCTCGCCGCTAAGCACGCTATCTACGCTTTTTACGGCATTTTTAGGAAACAGCTCCTTTTTGCCGACGATGCGGTCTTTAAAAACGAAATCGTAATAAAACGCGCTGATATTGGAATCAAAAAACTGATCCATAAAGAAATACTCGGCGTGCGCGAACTTCTCGCCCAAAGATAAAATTTTGCAGCTTCTAAGATTGCCGTCACTGAGATTTATATACAGAGTTTGCAAAAACTCGTTCTCGGTCTCATCAAAGCTTGCGAGGCAGCGCTTTATCTCGCCTAAATACTTTGAGATCGCGGTTTGTTTTTTAAGCCAGAATTGGTTTTTGTTGTGATTTTTCCAGCTGGCGACCAGCGACTCTATCTTTTCCTTGCTAAAATCTTGCATGACTCATCCTTGAAAGATTAAAATTGCGTATTGTACTTGAATTTAAATAAATAATTAATAAAACTCTGATCTCGCAGTGGAGCCGAAAGCAAATTCTATTAAATTTACGCGTTAGGAGGCGGTAGGAAATTTTAAAATTTACTGCGCGCTAGATCTATCCGCGACCCTGCACCAGCGGGACGAATTCGCAGGCGCCGAGCTCCTCTTCTTTGATCTCGCTTGGCGAAATTTTATTAAATCTAACGATCTTTTGCGAGCCGCCTCTATTCATCGGAGCGACCAAAATCCCGCCGATTGCCAGCTGCGCAAACAGCCTCTCGTCGATCCGCTCGGCGCATGCGGAGAGCAAGATCCTATCAAAAGGGGCGAAATTTTTCCACCCGGCGTTGCCGTCATCGTGGCGCAGGCTGATGTTTGAAATCCCGAGATTTGCGAAGTGCCTTTTAGCCTCGCCCACCAGCCGCTCGACACGCTCGACGGCAAAGACGCGGTGAACCATCCTGCTTAAAATAGCCGCTTGATAGCCGCTGCCGCAGCCGATCTCTAAAATTTTCTCGACTTTCGGATCGACGCTTAGCGCCATCGTCATGCGCGCGACCGTCAGCGGTGAGCTGATCCACTGGCTGGCCAAAATGGGCTGCGCGTTGAGGCTGAAAGCATGCGCTCCAAGCGGGGCAAACTCACTTCTAGCGACGCTACAAAACGCCTCAAAAAGCGCAGGATTTAAGCTCACCTGCTCGGCGATGTCGTTCGCCATCTTTTCGCAGCGAAGCCGCTCTAGCGAGACCATAGCGCGCCCCCACCCGACCAGACACTAAATTTAAAGCCGCGAAAGTTTCTGCTCTGTTTAAATTCAGAGCCGATAAAATTTTTAAAACTGCCGCCGAAGCGCTCAGCCCGCGATGCGGCAGAGTAAAATTTCAAACCACAAAATCCGCTAAAAATCATCGAAACTCAAGCTTCCTTTGCTATAGTTCGTGACCTTGCTCTCGAAAAAGTTGCTCTTTTGATCGTTAAATTTAGAAAAATCATCGACCCATTTTATCGGATGTTTCGCGCCGTATCGTTTCTCAAGCCCGATGGCGAGCAGGCGCTGATCGACCAGGTAGTGGATGTATTCTTCGATGATGTCGTCCGTAAAGCCCATGATTTGATTATCCGTGATGTATTTGCCCCAATCGATCTCTAAGTTCCCCGCTGTTTCGAACATCTCGTAAATTTTATCCACGTTGCGCTTGTTAAACAGATCGGCGCGCTCCTTGCGGACGGAATTTATCATATTTTGAAAGAGTAGCAGGTGCGTGATCTCGTCGCGCTGTATGAAGCGGATCATCTGCGCGCTGCCTAGCATCTTGCCCGCGCGCGCGAGCGCATAGATCGAGGTAAAGCCGCTATAGAAGTAGATCCCCTCTAAAATTTGATTCGCCACCATCGCTAGTAGCAGCTTATCGTCGCTAACCTCGCCCGCAAGCTCCTCATAGACGCTTGAGATGTAGTCGTTTTTCCTGCGGAGCATATCGTCGTGCTTCTCCATCTCGTAAATGAGATCGGTATTTTCACAGATCGCCTCGACCATGACGGCGTAGGATTTGCTGTGATTGGCCTCCTCGTAGGCTTGGCGAGCGAGCACGGCGTTGATCTCCGGAGCCGTGATGTAGGGGTTGATATTATCGGCGAGATTGTTGGTCTGAAAGCTATCCATCGATATCAGCTGGCTCCACACGAGATCGTACATCCGTTTCTCGGCGCTTGTGAGATTGAAGTTATAATCGCGCACATCGTCCGTGGTATCGACCTCTTTAGGAAACCAGGTGTTGGCCTCCATCAGATCCCAAAGTTTCAGCGCCCATTGATATTTCGCCTTGGCAAAATTTAAAATACCCTGCGGATTACCGCCGAAGACCTTGCGATCGGTAAGCGTCTCATCGGAGAAGGGGTTGTAGATTTTTTTCCTATCCATTTTTTGCCTTTTTAAAAATTTAGGGCGTATTGTAACGAAAAAAATCTTATCGAAGGCTTTGCAGGCAAAATTTAAAGGCGTGAAATTTCACCCGTAAAATTTGCGCGGAATTTTATAAGACGCACACAGCTCGGCAGGAGCACATGGCGGAATTTTGCGACTAAGCGAGCAAAAGCTAAATTTTATACCGACTGCATACTTGGAGCTTTGAAATGAAATTTTGCGGCGAAGCTTTGGGGTAAAATTTTATGATGGAGGAATTTTATGATGAAATTTTAAAGGCATGCGGTGCGATTTCATCTATTTACTTTTTGCCAATGCCTGCGGCAAGCGTCATTAGGACAAACGGCGAAACAAAATTTTATCGAGACACGCAATACATACTGTAAAATGTGCGCGCTAAATAAAATTTCATCGCATTCATCGCGGCAAGACGCGCGCGACGGCGTAAATTTAATCAAAATTTCGAAGTTCGATCTTTAGATCGGTGCGGATTTTGCTCGGATCAAAGCTCGCAAGCGGCGCGCTTAAATTGCCGAAATTATCGCCGGTAGGCAGGAAGTTTTGCAGATAATAGACGCCGCGGTAGCCCTCGCTGTATAGAATTTGCGCCATCCGCTCGATCTTCGCTTCGTTTAAAAAATCCGCATGCATGGTCGTGCGCACCTCAAATTTAAAATTTAGCCGCTGCAAAAGCCTAAGAGTTTGTAGAAATTTATCATATAAACTTGACTTCGTAATGAGCTCAAAATCCTGCCGCGGCGCCTTAAAATCAAGCGCGATATAATCGATCAGCCCTAAGTTTAGCGCCTCTTCGATCTTTTGCGGATTTGATCCGTTGGTGTCAACCTTTAGCAAAAAGCCGCGGCGCTTAACTTCATGCGCCAGCGGGATAAAATCGCTCGCACAGGTACATTCGCCACCGCTAAATACAATGCCCTGAAGCTTGCCCGTGCGCGCATCCAAAAAGCGCAGAAACTCTTCATTTGAAATTTTACCCTGAGAAGTAACGATTTGTGGATTGTAGCAGTAGATGCAGCGCATATTGCAGCCGCAAAACCACGCAATCGCGGCGATGTGATCAGTAAAATCAAGCATCGTAAACGGCGTGATCTCGTAAATCTGCGCATTACGCAGGTTTAAGGCTTGCGGCGGCTTCGTATGCGTTTGTTGCATTTGGCCGGTAGCGGCGACTAGGCGATCTGCTTTTTGTCTTTTTTCTCTTCAAAAAAGACGCGCTCTTTGTGTTCGCCCTTCTTTCCGATATTAAAGCTCTCTACTGGGCGTAAATAGCCCATCACTCTTGTGTAAACGACGCATTTTGTGCGTTTTGCTTCTAACTCTTTTGGAAATTCCATTATCCATCCTTTCATTAAGATTAAAATTTAAATCGCTATTTAGGCGCCCTTGCTCTGCTTGGCCTTGTATTCCGCAAGCAGCTCCTCGTCGCATTTCGGGCAGTATTCATGCTCGCCCGCGATGTAGCCGTGCTTATGACATACGCTGAAAATCGGCGTGATCGTGATATAAGGAAGCTTGTAGTTTTGCACTACGCTTTTTACGAGCTGTTTACACGCCTGAGCCGAGCTGATACGCTCCTTCATATACAGATGCAGCACCGTGCCGCCGGTATAGGAGCTTTGCAGCTCGTCCTGCATCGCCAGCGCCTCAAACGGATCGCTTCCGAAATTTGCCGGAAGCTGCGTCGAATTGGTGTAGTATATATTTTTATCAAATCCCGCTTGGATGATATCTGCATAGCGCTTCTTATCCTCTTTGGCGAAGCGATACGTAGTGCCCTCGGCAGGCGTGGCTTCGAGATTGTATAGGTTGCCCGTCTGCTCCTGAAACGAGCGGATCTTTTCGCGCAGATACTCAACCATTTTAAGGGCAAATTTACGCCCGAATTCCGTCGTAATATCTTCTTTGTTACCGCTAAAATTTCGGATCATCTCGTTTGCGCCGTTGATACCGATGGTACTGAAATGGTTATTAAAGCCCGGCAGATAGCGTTTCGTGTATGGATACAAACCGCGCTCGAACATCTCGGTAACAAATTTTCGTTTCTTCTCAAGCGTCGATTTTGCAAGCTCTAAAAGCTCGTCCAGCCTCGCATACAGCGCCTCTTCGTTGTTTTTATACAGATAGCCTAGGCGGGCTAAATTTATCGTTACGACGCCGATACTTCCCGTCATCTCCGCGCTTCCGAAAAGTCCTCCGCCGCGCTTAAGAAGCTCGCGCAGATCAAGCTGCAAGCGGCAGCACATCGAGCGTACAGCGCCAGGCTTATACGCCTTTGGATTGGGTACGCGCTCGCCCTTTTCGTTCGTGATATATTGCGAGCCGATAAAATTTTGAAAATAGCTTGAGCCTACCTTAGCGGTGTTTTCAAACACAGCGTCGGCCGCAGGAGTATCCCAATCAAACTCCTCCGTTAAATTTACCGTAGGAATCGGGAAAGTAAACGGCTGGCCGCACTTATCGCCCGTCGTTAAAACCTCATAAAATGCAATCACGATGCGGTTCATCTCGGGCTCGAAATCGCCGTAAGTCAAAGCCTCGAGTGAGTCCTTGCCGCGCCTTTTAGCCTCGGCCAAAAGCTCATCGTCGCGCAAATTTTTAAATAGATGCTCGTTATTATGCGTAGGGATCTGTGTTTTTAGATCATCAGGGCAGGTCATATCGATTGTGACGTTGGTAAACGGGCTCTGACCCCAGCGTGCGGGAACATTTAGATTAAAAATAAAGCTAGTAATCGCCTTTTTGACCTCATCGTCGCTTAATTTATCGCGGAAAACGTATGGCGCCA
>CAURUA010000056.1:0-12209 GCA_963528045.1 uncultured Campylobacter sp.
TAAAGGAAAAGAATGAAAAATTTACTCACCATCGCCGCTTTGGACATCAAAGAGTCCTTCCGCTCGCGCTGGTTTTTGCTCTATCTGCTGATCTTTAGCGGGCTCGTGGCGGCGTTTTTCATCACGGGGGTGACCGACTCGCGCGTGCTCGGCTTTAGCGGGCTTTCGCGACTGCTGCTGCTGTTTATTCAGATCTGCATCATCATCCTGCCCGTCTTCGTGCTCGTCACCACGAGCAAGGCGATCCTGGCCGATCGCGACCTAAATATCTTAGAATACCTGCTAAGCTTCCCGATCTCGCAGGCGCAGTATTACTACGGCAAGGCGCTGGGAAGGCTATTTGGAGTCTTCGTGCCGATATTTTTGTCGCTGCTGCTTGCGATCGTTTGGGGCGCGATCAAGGGAACGGGCATTCCGTGGGCGATCTGCCTGCTTTATACGGGGCTGCTTTTTAGCTTGTGCGCGGCGTTTTTAGGGGTCGCATTTTTGATCTGCGCCGTCTCAAAAAGCCAAGAGATGGGGCTTGGGCTCGCATTTTTCGTCTGGCTTTTCTGCCTTGCGTTTTTGGATCTCGTGCTGATCGGACTGCTCGCAAAAACGGGAGTGAACGAAAATTTGATCTTTGCGATCGCCCTAGCAAACCCGATGGAGGACTTTCGCATCGCCGCTATCAGCCTATTTGATCCCGATCTTGCGGTCATCGGCACGACGGCGTATTTTATCCTAGATCACTTCGGGCGCGGACTTTTCATCGCCTTTTCGCTGCTCTATCCGATTGCTCTGGGCGCAACGAGCCTAGTTTTGGGCTATTTTATCTTTAGATCGAAGGATTTAGCGTGAAATTTCCACTCATTTTGGCGGCATTTATAGCGCTTTGCGGCGCAGTGGAGATGCAAAATTCCGCGGCTCAAAGCTCCGGCTCGGCGCAAAATTCCAAACCTGCGCGCGATCTTGCGTGGCTTAAAGACGTAAATCTCACCTGCGCCAAATACGGCATCGATACTAGCGCGCATCCCGAATTTCGCGCCTATGCAAGGCTTAAAGACGGTAGCACGCTCGCGTTTGCTTCACCCAAGGCGATGTTTGCGTATTTTTTTGAAAGTGAGAGTTCGGGCGCAAATTTTAGCGAAGCTTCTGCCGGAGCGAATTCTGCGAGCAAAAATCCCGCTAGCGGCAATTTAGGCGAGGCAAATTCCACGGGCGCAAATTTCGGCGGCGCGGAGCTTTACGTAACCGATTACGCAAGCGGCGAAATTTTGCGGGCGCAGGACGCGTTTTATGTATTCGGCAGCGTGCTGCAAAGCGCCAGAGGCGATGATCTTATCACGTTTGCGAGATTGCGCGACGCGCAGGACTTCATGCGCGAGAAAAAGGGGCATAAAATTTTGCAGTTTCGAGAAATCTCCGCCAAGCTGATCGATTATCTAAGATGATCGAGCCGCTTGGCAAAATTTAAATCCAGCTATTTTAGTATATTTTATTCATAAAAATTTATCTTTTATTTTAGTGCGCTATTAAGGGAATTTAAAGCAATTAAAAAATACAATCACGTTAAATTTTATCTATAAGAATTAAATAATGTAGTTTTTTAGTATATTTATTGAGGGCTACATTCTCGCTTATTTTTAAAATAAATTTCAAGGAGACGTCATGGCAAACGACAAAAT
This sequence comes from uncultured Campylobacter sp., assembly GCA_963528045.1. Taxonomy (GTDB): domain Bacteria; phylum Campylobacterota; class Campylobacteria; order Campylobacterales; family Campylobacteraceae; genus Campylobacter_B. The sequence goes on from CAURUA010000056.1 coordinate 1,668, forward strand.
CGCAAAACAAAAAGGCTCACGCAAGAAAGCTGCGACGGATGAAAATTTCGCTGCGAATACGGGGGAAAATTCCGCCGCAGAGGCGCTCAAAAGCTCCGCTGCGTCCGTTTTTGATAACAGCGCAAATAGCGCTCAAAATTCCGCAGCAAATTCTATGACTTCCGCCTCACATGCTCGCGACAAAATTTCTAAAAATCGCGCCGCAGGTGAGAATTCCTGCGACGAGTGCGATTGCGAAGCCAAAAATTCCGCACCGAGTTACGATGATAGCGCAAGCTCTGCTTCAGGCACGAACTTTGCGGCGCGCTCAAGCGATCAAAGCGCAAGCAACGCCCAAAATTCCGCGATAGGCTCTACGACAAATTCCATGGCCGATTCTTTGACAAATTCCATCTCAAATCCTGCGAAGAGCTCAAGCAGCAAAGACCACTTCTTTTGCTCGCACGAGCATAGCGATAGCTCCGCAATCCACTCGCATCTACACGATGAAGATCTTACGACCCATCCATACGATCAAGAAGAAAACCTCGCAGCTTATTTGCACGAATACGGCGCAAATTCTGCGGCGTCTTCGCATGAGTGCGACGAGGATTCCGCCATCAGCTCGCACGAGCACGACAAACATTGCCATGATCACAAGCCCCACTCTCATCGCGCGATTATCGGATTTGACGAGCACGGCATCCCAAAAGTTTTAGTGCCCGCAGAGGCTAGCCCGCATACACATAAAGACGCACAGGGCAATCTTTTCGAGCATTTTCACGAGGCGGAATTTACGGCGGATTATATGAAGGCGGTGCTTGAATACAAAAAGACCTTCCCCTCAAAGCAAGAAGTACTTGAGAAAACCCCCGATCCCGCCGTGCGCGAAATGATGCTTAGGATGGAGCAGATCGGCGTAGATACGGCGTTTGATCGTTTCGACAAACAGATGCCTATGTGTAGCTATGGACTTAGCGGAGTATGCTGTAAGATCTGCAATATGGGGCCTTGCAAAATTACTAAAAAGGCCGATCGCGGCACTTGCGGTGCGGACGCCGATCTCATCGTATCGCGCAACCTATTGCGTCAAGTAGCTGCGGGCGTAGCTCAACATGGCGCGCACGCCAGAGAGCTTCTGCTGTCGCTAAAATGGGCGGCGCAGGGCAAATTAGATCTGCCCATAATAGGCGAATACAAAATCATCAATACCGCCAAAGCCTTTGGAATTCCAACTGAGGGCAGAGAGTTAAAAGAGGTAGCGATCGAGCTTGCCGATACGCTTTTGACAGATCTTTCGCAAAGTAGCGGCGAGTATAAAACCATCACTGCGCTCGCACCCAAGGAGCGTCAAGAGGTATGGCGTAAGCTGGATATCTTGCCGATTAGTGCATATAACGAAGTCTTTGAGGCGTATCACCGAACGGGTGTAGGCACAGACGGAGACTGGCGCAGCGTAATGCAGCATCTTTTGCGCTGTGGGCTTGCTTTTACATTCACCGGCGTAGTAGCTGCGAATATCGCTACGGATGCGCTATTTGGCGTAGGAGATCGCGTAACTTCCAAAAGCAATATGGGCGCGCTTAAAAAAGGCTGGGTCAATATCGCCGTGCACGGACATCTGCCGACATTAGTAAGCCTAATAGTGGAGATCGGAAATTCTAAGGAATACCAAGACAAGGCTCGCGCAATAGGAGCGCAGGGGATCGCATTTTACGGCGTGTGCTGTTCTGGGCTATCGGCGATGTATCGAAACTGGGGCGTCGTGCCGCTCTCAAACGCCGTAACTGCCGAACTCGTCATAGGCACGGGCGCGCTTGATCTGTGGGTCGCCGACGTCCAAGATGTCTATCCTGCGATCATGGACGTGGCTAACTGTTTCCAGACCAAGGTCGTTACCACAAGCTCATCAGCTAGGCTTCCCGGAGCCGAGCATATAGGCTACGATCATCACCATAGTAATATCGCCGAGACTAGGAATTTGGCGCGTAAAATTCTAGATCGCGCATTGCAATCTCACGAAAAGCGCAAGGGTTTGCCGGTATATATCCCGCCGTATGAAGTCGAGGCCGAAGTGGGCTTTTCGGTAGAATTCGTCCATAAGCACTACGGCGGCATGGAGCCGTTAGCGCACGCGTTAAAAAGCGGTGAAATTTTAGGTATCGTAAATATGGTCGGCTGCACCAATCCTAAAGTGCCTTATGAGCGCGCTATCATAGATGTCGCACAAACCCTAATCGAAAATAACGTCCTAATCCTAACCAACGGCTGCGCGTCGTTCCCGCTAATGAAGCTGGGCTTTTGCCAAAAAAGCGCGTATAAAAAAGCAGGCGCGTCGCTGCGGGCGTTTTTAGAAAAAGACGAGCTTCCGCCGGTATGGCACGTGGGCGAGTGTATCGATAATACCCGCTCCAGCGGAATTTTCGCAGGTATCGCAGGAGTGCTAGGCAAAAATCTCTACGAGCTGCCGCTTGCCTTCACCTCTCCCGAGTGGGCGAACGAAAAGGGCGTCGATGCCTCGCTCGGATTCCGTCTAATGGGCATCGACTCATATCACTGCGTCGAGTATCAAATCCACGGCTCCGCAAACGTCATACACTTTTTCAAAGAGGGCACCAGGCGGGCACTTGGCTCTGTGATGCACGTAGATACCGACCCGGTCGCACTTGCGCTAAAAATGGTAAGCGATATGCGCTTAAAACGTAAAGCTCTAGGCTGGCAGTAGCGACGACGGATTCATTTCGCATCGCATTTTAAGCGATGCGAAATTTCACGGTAAAATTTAATCTCTTGCGGGCAAATAAAATCCCGCGGCCAAACGGCAAGTAAAATTCTATGACTAAGCGGATAGCAAAACCGGGGTCAAATAAAGAGAAAATTTTGCGTAGCATCCGTTTGTGAAATTCTAAATCAAATCTTCAGACTCTGTATAAAATTTCGCCGCGCGCTATGTCTGCTGCTAAATCGGCGGAATTTAGCCAGGCAAAATTCCGCCATCAGGCTTAAGTCTTTCGCGAAAGGATGAAATTTTAAAATTCCATCTTGGCGTAAATTTCGTAGGCGCTCATCTGAAATCCGCAAGCTAAATTTTACTAAAAGCCTTATTGCACAAAGCTGCACGCCATTAAATTCGCCCGCGTATATGAAAGCCGAAATCATAAAAATTTAATATGATATGTGCTAAAATGCCACATCTGTTTAAGGATTTAGATGCATAAATCAAAGCCGCTGCAGCCTCTGCGTCATCATCGGAAGAAGATGTCGTGCGAGGCGGAGGCACTGCCGTCAAGCCCTGCGTTTCGCAGCTTGAAGCGGTGCGGCAAAAGTGCATCTATGCTGCGCCTGCAAACTTTTTCGGCTGGGAGCACGGGCGCGAGGGCGTCACTACAAATCTTGCAAGCGGCTAAAATTTTCATCCGGATCTTTTCTGAAATATTGATCTTGGAGCTATCACGAAAGAATTTTACTGCAAGCCTTTCGCCTACGAGCCGGAGGGCGGAATATAAAGCAGAATTTTAAGCAGGTTTCAACGAGGCGAAATTTCAAAGATTAAATTTAAAGCAAAAGATAAAATTTAAAGCAAGGGAAGGTATGAAAAATTTTAAATTTATGCTCGTGCTACTGATACTGGCGACGATCGCGACGATCGCGATATCGCTTTGTATAGGGCGCTTCGGACTAAGCATTGCCGAGGTTTTAAAAGCGCTTAGCGGCGGCGAGGTAGCGCAAAACGTCCACAACGTCGTTATGGATGTGCGCCTGCCGCGCATCATCGCAGCAGTGCTCGTGGGCGCAGCGCTAGGCATCAGTGGCACGACGTATCAAGGCGTATTTAAAAACCAGCTCGTCTCGCCCGATCTTTTAGGCGTCAGCGCCGGAGCTTGCGTGGGTGCGGCCATCGCGATCCTGCTTGATCTAAACATACTTTTGATCCAGCTTTTCGCCTTCGTTTTCGGGCTTGCGGCGGTTTGCATTACGCTTCTGATCACGCGCGCGCTACGTTCGAGCGCCACCATAATGCTCGTGCTTGCCGGCATCATCGTAAGCGGTCTGATGGGCGCGCTGATCGGATTTTTAAAATTTATGGCAGATCCCGAGACGAAGCTTGCCGACATCGTGTATTGGCAGCTAGGAAGTCTCGCGAAGGTCGACCCTAGCGTGCTGGCGATGATAGCGCCAGTGATGGGGGTTTGTATCGCCATCTTGGTACTGATGAGCTACCGCATAAACGTCCTATCCATGGGCGATGCGACCGCGGCGAAACTCGGCGTAAACGTCGTGCTGGAGCGAGGCATCATCATCGTCTGCGCGACGCTGCTAACCGCAAGCAGCGTGTGTATCAGCGGCATAGTCGCATGGGTGGGGCTTTTGATGCCGCATCTAACGCGCATGATCGTAGGCGTGAGCAACACCAAGGCGATCCCCGCGAGCATATTTTTAAGCGCGATCTTCGTGCTCATCGTAGATGACGTAGCGCGCAGCATAAATCAAAGCGAGATCCCGTTAGGGGTGCTTACGGGCTTTATCGGCACGCTATTTTTTATATTCATCCTGCTTAAAAACAAAAGGAAACTAAATGGTTAGGGTTGAGAGCTTAGACTTCGGCTACGTAAAATCCGCCCCTCTGACGCTGCACGACGTGAATTTCAACCTCGAAGCGGGCTCGATGCTGACGATTTTGGGGCAAAACGGCGCGGGCAAATCGACGCTTTTAAATTTAATCAGCGGCACGCTTGAGCCCCTGCGCGGTAAAATTTTAATTGACGGCAAGGATATGGCGAGCCTTGGCGCCAAAGGGCGTGCCGAGATCATCGGCTACGTCTCGCAAAGCGAGGTCTGCGAGTACGACTACAGCGTCTTCGAATATGTCCTGATGGGGCGCACGGCGCATATCGGGATCTTTTCGCAGCCGAGCGAAAACGACTACAAGCTCGCGCAGCGCTACATGAAAATGCTTGAAATTTGGCACCTAAAAGACAAGATCATCACGCGCCTAAGCGGCGGCCAGAGGCAGATGGCATCCATCGCGCGCGCCCTTTGCAGCGAGCCTAAGATCGTGATCTTCGACGAGCCGACCTCGGCGCTAGATTTTGCCAACCAATACAAATTCCTCCGCGCCACAAAAGAGCTTCTCAAAAACGGCTACACCGTCGTTTTAGCCACGCACAATCCGGATTTCGCGCTGCTTTTGGGCGGATACGTCGCGCTCGTAAAAGGCGGCGGCGAGGTCGCATACGGCAAGGCAGAGCAGATCATAAAAAGCGAAATTTTAAGCAAGCTATACGATCTGAAGCTCGACGTCAGCTACAATGAAAGGGTCGGTCGCGTCTGCTGCCTAACATATCCGTTTTGATCTTAACTTCTCGGCTCGAACAAGGTCCGAGCCTGCTAGTGGGGCTCTGCCCCACGCCCCGCTAAAGTTACGGCAGGCTAGCGCCTGCATTTTTATCGGTTTTACTTCGCGGAGGGGTACAGCTCGTCCTCAAAATTGAAGCTTCGAAATTTTAAAATTTTATCGCTTAGGCTGTGAGAGCGAGAGGACTTAATGGGCGCTAGCGGCGGTAAAATTTTAGCGCCCGCGGCGGGATTTTGCGGCGGCTAAATTTTAAAATTTCAAAGCGAGCAGCGAGGCCGGAATTTTAAATTTGCTCTAAATTTTAAGCATAAAAATCAAAATTTATCGTTACAATTACGTAAAATTTTTAAGGAGCGAAAATGAAAAAAATAGTGCTTTTAAGCGCAGCTGCGGCGCTTGCCGTAAATTTAAGCGCGCAGGAAAATAGCCTTGAGATCTACGCGAACTCCGCCTTCTTGTACCAAAACTTCGGTGCGCAAAAATCAAACTTCAGCGTGAACGTGCCGGAGTACTTGGATATCCGCAGCATCGAGATTACGGGCTCTTGCGAGGTGCGCGAATTGTCTTTGGGAGAGATTGAGCCCGTGAAAAACGCGGAATTCGCTAAAAAAGAGGCGGACGAAAAGAGCCTGCGCGAGCTAAACGACCGCCTGGTCGCGCTTAAGGCGCAGCAGCGCTTTTTAAGCGACTTCGCGAGCCTAAAAGATAGAAGTTTGGCGAGCTTAAGGGCGGATTCGCAAAAAATTTACGACGAAGTCTTGCTCGTAGCGGGCGAAATTTCAAAGACGGACGAGCAAATCGGAAAGCTCAAAGAGAAAATTTCAAAATACGTGATCAAAAACGAGCGCCGCTTAAACGCGAACTTTGGCTGCGATCCGAGCTTCGTTAAAATCAGCTACCCCGTTGACGTAAGCGCCTACACGCACAACGAGCTCTCGGCAGATCTTGCAAGCGGCAAAATAGAGGTTACGCAAAAGATCTCGGTGCAAAATCCGCTAAACGCGGAGCTAGCGAATTTAACGATCGCGCTGTATCCTTACGAGTACTCCTCGCAGACCGCGCCGCAGCCGTTTTACCCGTGGTACGAGGGCGAGCCTGCAAGACCGGCGCCCGCGGCAGCGTATAAAAAGGATATGATGCTAGAGGTGGCAGATATGCAGAGGGCGCCTGCGGCGGAGGCTAGATCGTCGTATGCAAGGACGGGCTCGAATATCGAAAGCTCACTCTCAAAGGCGTGGAAAATTAGCGGCGTGAGCCTAAAAGCGGGCGAGACGGGCGAGTTCAGCTTCGATAAACAGAGCCTGGATGCGAAATTTGATCTGCTCATCGACGGCTACGGCAGCGAGGCGGCCTATGTGCGGGCTAAATTTAGCCCCGAAAGAAACATAGAGGAGAGCGAAACGTTAATAAAGCTCGACGGCGTGCAGATCGGGCTCGTGCATCTAGGCTTTGCCGCAAACTCCGAGGCTACGGCGTATCTGGGTAAAAACAGCCTGATCGAAGTTAAAAAAGAGCAGGCGAACAACTTCACGAAAAACTCCTTTTTCGGCGGCGAAAGCAAAAATTCCATGGCTTGGGACTACGAGATCAAAAATAGCTCCAAGCGCGCGTGGAACGTGGTTTTACAAGAGCGAGCGCCCGTTTCGACGCATGAGGACGTAAAGGTCGCGCTGAAAAACTCGCCCGAGCAGAGCAGCCTCGGTAAGGACGGACTGCTTAGCTGGGACTTTGAGCTAAAGCCGGGCGAGAGCAAAAAGATCCGCTTCGGCTACGAGCTAAGCAAGCCGAAGAAATAACGAGCTTTGGCGCGGTGCGGTTAAATTTTGCGCAGCGGAGTAGCTTTTGCGGTGTGGCTAAAGCTTGCGGATATAAAACTAAGGCACGGCTTTAGAATTTATCTAAAATTTCAGATGCCGCGCCGCTGAATTTTACGAGCAGACTGACTTTTTGCGGCGCGGTTAAATTTTGCGGGCGTAAAACTAAGGCGCGGCTTTAGAGCCTATCTGAAATTTTTGGCGCCGCGCCGAGTGAAATTTAAGCGCTGCGAGAACCAAAAATTTAAATGTTTCGGCGATTTAAAATTGGCTAGCGCGAGATATAAAATTTAGCTATGCAAAGAGGTTTTGGCGCTAGGCATAAAACTTTGAGCGTCGCTAAAATTTATCTCAAATTTAAAAAGCTCAGGGCGATGAGCGCGGAGCAAAGGTATAAATTTAACGAGACGGCGAGGTGTGTTTGCTTCGCTGGTGGCATTTAAAGGATCGTTATGAAATTTCGCAAACTTAAATTTAAAATCCTAGCCGCGGCACTACTTTTCTGCGCCCTATTTGTCCGCATCGTGCCCGATTACTCCACTTCACGAGGCTCCTGCGTAGTTACTATTTTTAGCTATTACAAATATCAAAAGGGATATTGTCTAAAAGAGAATAGAATTCTGAGCAACGAAGAGTTGCTTCAAAATGCCGCTATAAATTATTTTAAAAGATATCACGACTATGAAATTTTGCGAAATACCATTATCGATGAGCACGATATAAAAAATTTCGGCCATAGTTTTTATACGGCGCACATCTCCAAGCTCTATCTAATCGGCGATTTTAATGAAGAAAACTGGTTTGATTTTTTAGTTGAAAATACCGACAGAAAGAGTTTTGATTATGAGATAAAAGACAAGACGCAAATAGATATCTCCGATCTATCAAAATATTTTGTATATAAGGATGAAATTTTGGGCTTTAAAAAGCCTATTATCTTGTCCGAAGAGAAAAATCCGCTTCATGGTGGAAAAATGTTTTTAGAAAAATCATTTTTAATAAAAGAGAATCAATTTTTTGTGAATTATGCCAGACCTGATTATATAAGTTGGTATATCGAGCTTAACAATAAAGAAGATTTAACAAAAATCAAAAGCAAAGAAAATTTAATACGAATAAAAAACGGATATGAGAACTTAGAAAGCCTTAATGAGGTCCTGGCTTATACTCATATGAAGCATTTGCGACGTAAATTCTCATACGATAATTGCGGAAATATAAATTTTGATATCAAAGCTCCGGCGGAACAGGAGCTGGATATGTGGATTCACGGCGGATAAAGTTAGTTGAAGCTTTATCTTAACGAATTTAACCGAAAAAGGATAAGAGATGAGCAAAAAAGAAACTGATCTAAGATTAGAATTAGAGGGTAATTACGGAGCCGATATATTGAGTTATTATTTGTGGGGGAAGGAAACTCCTCCTGGTCCGAAAGAATTAGCCTCTAACGAATGGATGGATAGAAAAGGACTGATATGAAATTCTACGGGTCTATTAAATTTAAAGTCCTAGCGGGCACGCTACTTCTTATAATAATACTCTGCGCCGCATTTATCCGCATCGTGCCAGATTTTTCCACCTCGCGAGGCTTCGCCGTAGTTTCTCTCCCCGACTACGACAAATACAAGCAAGGATACTGCCTGAAAGAGGATAGAATTTTGCCCAAAGAGGAGCTGTATAAAAGAGTAGCAGGGGCATATTTGGACTATGATGTAAAGCTATATTGGATGATTGATGATTATAGGTTAAAAACCTTCGGTAGTCTTTGGTCCAGTAGATATGAGGTTGCATACTATGAACTAGAAAATATAAACTTATCAAATTGTTTTGAGATATTAGAAAAATATTATCAGGAGGGAAAAACGACCGAGCAGATACTGATGAAAGAGTTAAAGGCTAAAAAAACCGATCCAAAGAAATATCTAAAAATAAATTTGAAAGATACGAGCGTTGGATTTGACAGACCGATAGTTATGGTTGACGGTGGCGAGAAAGAAGTCATAGGCACTTTGTTCCTTGATAAATTCGCTATATTTAACGGCAATTATATGCAATTTAACTATTCGGAGTATCTGTGCGATACGAGAGAGAGAGGAAATTTTATTATCGTGAAGAAATACTATAAAGAGAGAAAAAATGCCGTAGTCGGTATTGGAAAAGGGTTTAAATTTGATAACTGCGGCAATATAAATTATCCGCTGGAAGAATATTATTTGGGCGGTAGAGATATAGAGAGGCGCTAAATTCTCTAATATTAATTTCATTAAAAAATTTATGGGACTTAAGACCGATGGATGCGGAGCAAAGGTATAAATTTCACAGGACGGCGAGATATCTGCTAGCTTAGCGGGTGGTTATCTTACTTGTTTGGCAGGCGGCGGGCCTGATCGGTTCGGTTTTGCAGGTAGGCGACGTCTTTGATTTTGGCGGTTTTGCCGATAGACGATACGCCAAACGCGCCACTTTTTTGCGGCAACATTTGCGATTTTGGCTTGCGCGCTGTTTTGGTATTTGTTCAAAAAATATAAAAATTTTAAGCCAAGCAAGCTTTTTGTAAAAAATCCAAATCTTAGTTTGCTGCTTTTTACAGTAGAAAATTTATCGCTCAGCGCTTTTTACGGCGGGTTTTTGGCGTGCCTCGCCGCGGGGTATTTTTGTGGCGAGCGTGCGGCCGGCTGGAGCGTGGCGTTTGCATTTGCGTTCGCGCCCGTTTGTCCGATCGTTTTCGTGATCTCGTATGTGTTTAACGAAAAGAAAGCTAAGCCTATGCGCCTTTCGCGCCCGCTAAATTTTATCTCCTACGCAGCATGGGCTTTAACACGGATTTAGCTCGCACAAGCTGGGCGCTATTTAAAATTTAGCTCATCCCGCTTGCTTTAAAATTTTAAAATTTCGTCGTCGCAAAAGCTCCGCCGCGGGCGCTAAATTTTATCTTCTACGCGTTGCAGGCTTGAACACGGATTTAGCTCTCGCAAGCCGAGTGCGAAATTTCGCCACGGATAAAATTCTCGCTAGCCGCCGCGTTTTGAAATTTATATAAAACACGCTTATTGTCGCTGTAGCGTTTGCAAAAATTTAAAACGGCGCGAAACTTGCCTTTGCAAACGGCGATTGCGCCGCGGGCTTATCTATTTATTTATGCGGGTAGCGGAGCCTTCGGGCTAAATACGAGACCCTTATCTTAGCCGCAAAGCAAATCCGAGCTTTAGCAGAGAAAAATGCGAGCAGCGAATGCAGAAGCAAAAACCAAGCGGGTGCGTTTGTCCAAAGCCTAGCCCTTTAATTTCATCATTTTTTCTAAAATTTCATACACGAGATCAAACTTCGTAAAGCCATCCCTATCCAAAAAATGCCCGCCCTTTTGCACCTCGTAAAACTTAGCATCCATCTGCC
>CAURUA010000057.1:0-11638 GCA_963528045.1 uncultured Campylobacter sp.
GTCGCGATGTGCGTAAACGACCTCATCTGCAACTTCGCCGAGCCGCTATTTTTCCTCGACTACTACGCGACGGCGAAACTCGAGATCGCGGATGCCAAAGAGGTCGTAAAAAGCATCGCCGAGGGCTGCAAACTCGCGCGCTGCGCGCTAATCGGCGGCGAGACGGCAGAGATGCCCTCGATGTATGAAAAGGGCGACTTCGACCTTGCAGGCTTTGCCGTGGGTATCGCGGAGGAGGACGAGATCGACCGCTCTAAATTTGTCTGCGAGGGCGACGTGCTCATCGCGCTTCCTAGCAGCGGCCTGCACTCAAACGGCTTCTCGCTCGCGCGCAAAGTGATCGCCGAGCTAGGGCTAAAATTTGACGACAAAGTAGACGGCCGCGCGCTCATTGACGTGCTTTTGCAACCGACCAGGATCTACGTCGGCGACTTTTTAAATTTAAAAGATAAGATCCACGCGCTCGCGCACATCACGGGCGGCGGCATCGTGGAAAACCTGCCGCGCGTCTTCCCCGAGGGGCTGGGTGCGAAGATCGAGCATGCCGCGATCCGCACGCCAGAGATATTTAAAATCATCACGCAAAAGGTCGAGCCCGCAGAGATGATGAGAACGTTTAATATGGGCGTTGGTATGATCATAGTGGCTCCAAAAGAAAATGCGGACTTCGTACTAGCAAATACCGATGGCTACGTTATCGGCGAGATCGTAAAAGGCGGGGGCGTGCAGCTCGCGTAAATTTGAAGCGGTAAAATTTACCGCTTTTTGCCAAGGCGGAGTTTATGTTTAGACTAAATTTTAAAGCAGGTATCGTGACCGTTTCCAAAAACAGCGCCGAGAATTATTATATGATAGGCCTTGCGGACGATAATTACGACTATAAAAACTATCTGCTTTTCCAAAGACCTATCAAGCTCGGGCGATATGAGGACGCAGACGCACCGCATAACGGCTTATACGCAGAGTGCAATGGCGATATATGCTATAACGGCTGCAAGGCGGTGAAAATCACTAGCGAGCTTATCGTTTTTGAAGTCCAAGACAGCGTCATCACTGTGGATATCCGCGGCGTCAAAATTCCCAAACGCTTCATGCAGTATTGTAAAGAAATTTTCGGCGATCTACTTAGTATCGAGGGGCAAATTTAAATACGCAGCGGCACGCAAAATTTGCCTGGCGACTGTCGCAAATTCTACCGGAGGATACTACTCCGAATCCTTTGCGTTCGCTTTTTCGATGAGGCTTTTATATTCGTCTTCGCTTAGATGCTCCAGCCACGTTACGTTTTTTGCCGTCCTTTTCAAAGGTTATCGCGATGTGCTCGCCGTCTTCGCGCGCTCCGGCTCCGTGCCGGTGTTTGACGCCCGGTGGACAAAGCACTACGTCGCCAGGACGAGCGATTTGCACGATTCCGTCCGCGGTACCGGTGTAAATTTTACCCTGCGTTACGATTAAATTTTGCCCCGCAGGATGCGTATGCCACGCCGTGCGAACTCCGCGCGGAAAATGCACCAGCGCAGCCGCCACATTTGCATAAGGCGTCGCGCCGAAAAGCAGCGTGACTTTAGGCAGTCCGCCTGCAAAAATTTTATCGCTCACCTTATCATAAACGGCGAGCCCGTCTTTTCTAACTAAAATTTGAGCGTTTTGTATGATTTACTCTTTGCTTATTTTTCGCAACGCTCTTTTTAAAATTTTAAATTCAATAACTTTTCGCAACCGCTTTTTGAATGATCCATCTGTCCTCTAGCTTTATCATTGGCATAGCAAGTTCTAAATTCCACGTATGACGCGCGCCATAGATACGAGCGTCGGTTTTACTGCGTCCGATCAGCGTTGCGCTATCTCCTTGAACAGCGATCTTTACGTCGTCTATCTCGTAGCCATAGTATTTCATCTGTCCATTTTTTATCTGCTCGTACCACTCCGCTTTGCTTTGCACGTAGCCAGTCATATGCATGAGAGTAAAGTCCGGGGCTAAAATTTTATCTAGTCCAGCCGTATCACCAGCGATCTTATATGCGTAAAAATTTTTATAATTTTGTAAAATTTGCTCTTCGTCGTTCATCCAATTGGCCTCCAAAAATATCAAAAATATACTAAAAAGCATCAAGGCTTTTCGCATCAAATTTCCTTAAATTTACCGTGAAGCAGGCCTATTTATGCCCAGGCTATCTCTCTGGCCTAAATTTTCGTAAAAACATCGCCTTACTAAATCAGCTATAGATTTACGTGAAATTTGCGCATCTTCGTTTTTAAATTTCTCTTTTTTGTTCCAGCTCGTGATCTCGTAGTTTATCTCGTCTGCGCCACTAAACCACTGCGGACGGATGAGCGTATAGTTAAGGCTTGAACTCTCAATGATCGCCGCCGAATTTGCGTAAGAACTCGGTGCGCGGCGTCCGCTAGGCACTTCGCCGTCATAAATGCCGTAGGAGGTGATCCACACAAGCCTTTTTACCCCCGTTTCGCTCATCGCTTTAACTAGCGTATTCGCCATAGGCTCTAGCGAGCCGGCAAGCCCTGCGTAGACGCCGTCCACCCCCTTGAGCGCTTCTTTTAGCGCTGCCTCATCTAGCATGTCGCCCTTTATGATCTCTACATGATTGCTTTTGTATTTTTCTAGTTTCGCAGGTTTTCTGCCATAAAGGCGCAAGCTAGCGTTTTCATCTTTTAAAAGCGCCTCTATAACGTAGCTGCCAAGACTGCCCGTACCGCCTAAAACCAAAATTCGCATCTTTTTATCTCCTTCGTCTGCTAAAATTTGCCTATTTTGCTTTGTTCCTAAATTTTCCTACTATCGCACGTCATAAAATTTGCCACTCTCTTTTTTATCTGCCATTTTCCGCCAGATTTTACGTAGTTATCCTCATATCTCACGCCATAGACGCTGATCGTCTCGGCGTCATCTTGCTCGCCCATTAGCGTGACTTGGCAGTAGTTTATCCCCTCTGCCTTATCTCCTAAAATTTGAGCCGTATGTTGGCCGTTTAGATGATAAACGGTATGAAAATTTGCGAGATAGTCGCTAAAGACCTTTTCTATCTCGCCGGTGCCTTTTGCATGGGCAAAAAGCTTACCGCCGATATAGGTGATAACCTCGGCATCCGGCGTAAATAGCGCCATTTGCTCGCTTACGCGCTTTTCGTCGGCCAAATTTGAAAAGGTATCGACTAACTCTTTTAAAGCCGCTTTCTCTAATAAAATTTCCATATTCATCTTCTTTCCTTTTGTTTTTTAAAATTTTTTCTACCGCTCGCCTAAAATTTCGCAAGCCCCCTTATCGCGATAAATTATTTAACATCTTTACTATCTGAGGATCGCCGTGATCGAAAAATAGGCTCGCTCCGTCGTCTAGCCCTGCGATCGTTTGCATATCCGCCTCACTTAGCGAAAAGTTAAATATATTGAAATTTTCCGCCATGCGCTCTTTGCTTACGCTCTTTGGTATGACGACGATGCCGCGCTGCACGAGCCAGCGTAAAATCACTTGTGCCACGCTTCTGCCTTGCTTCTGCGCGATCGTTTTTAGCACCGCATTGCCAAACATATCCTTTCTGCCCTCGCCAAACGGCGCCAGCTTTGCATCACAATGCCGAGCTCTTTTAAATTTGCCTGCGTCGCGAGTTTTTGATGAAACGGATTACATTCGATCTGATTTATCGCCGGCTTTATCTCGTTGTTTATCGCAAAGTCCATAATATGGCTCGGGTTAAAATTGCTATTACCGATATAAGCAGATACAACCCTTGCGTTTAAGCCTACTCATCGCTCGCCATGAGCCGTAAATGTCACCATATGGCTGATGAATGAGATAAAGATCAAGATAGTCAAGCCCTAATTTTTTCATCGACGCATCAAAGGCTTTTAACGCTTTTTCTTCGCCTGCGTCGCTTATCCAAAGTTTAGTAGTTATAAACAGCTCCTCGCGCTTTATGCCGCCCGCAAGAGCCGTCTTAACCGCTGCACCAACGCCCTCTTCGTTTTGATAAGCCTGCGCGGTGTCGATGAGGCGGTAACCCACGCTAATGGCGTCCTCTACGCATCTTTGCGTCTCTTTCGGATCTACCTGAAATGCGCCAAATCCCAAAATAGGCATCTTGTTGCCGTCGTTTAAGCTTACAAATTCCATTTTTGCTCCTTTAATTTTAATTTATCTAGACATTTTGATGACGTACGCTTTGAACGGCGCCGAGCTAAATTTTATAATGCGTCAAAATTCCTCGCATCGAAAATAGCTAAATTTAACGCTCAATCCGCAGTCGTCTAAGCTTTAAATTTAGACGCGCCGTTTATCGTCTCTACCTTCTCATAGCGAGCCCCGCGGACTTAAGGGATACAAGGCGATCATCTCGCTATCTGCGCTATTCCTTGCTTTTTTTAAGAAATGTCGATCACTAATACACCCATAATGCCGTCTGCCTCTTTCAATAAAGGGCGATCGCTCGCCCTTTCTGTTTAAAATTTTATCTATGCGCTAGCGCCTTATTTTGCCAAATCTAAAATTTTAGCGATATTTTCGCGGCTGTAGAGCTCCGCCATATTCCACGCCTTAGCGTTTGTCGCGGCTACGTCTATGACCTCGTCAAGCACCTTGCCTTCGATGCCGAGCTGTGCGAGGCTAGTAGGCGTACCGATCTTATCAAACCACGCTTTAAGTGCCAGGGTACCTTCATCTGCGCTTTTAAGGCCGAAAATTTCACGAGCAAAACGCTCAAACGCGCTTAAATTCCTATCCTTATACCATCTCATCCACGCAGGCATTACCACGCTAAGACCGGCTCCGTGCGCGCAGTCCACGACCGCACTCATCGCATGCTCGATCATATGGTTCGGATAGCCGAAGCCACCCACGCCCACGTAGGTTAGCCCGTTTAGCGCCATCGTCGCAGCCCACGCAAACTCGGCGCGCGCGTCGTAATCGCCTGGATCTGCGAGCAGAGCTTCGGTCGTGCGGATGACGGTTTTGATGTTAGCTTCGATATAGGCTCGCACGATCTCCGGATGGACGCTAGCGGTAAAATACCCCTCGATACTGTGCGCAATGATGTCGCTTGCGCTATATACGAGATACTCGCGGCTGACGGTTGCTTGCAATTGCGGGTTTATGACCGAGACCTTCGGGTATAGACACGGCGCGCTGATCGCGTATTTTTGTTTGGTCTGCTCCTTGGTCACCACGCCGCCGCAGTTCATCTCCGAGCCCGTCGCGGCAAGGGTGATGATATCAAAAATTTTAAGCGCGGCGCTAGGATTTTTGCCGGTGAAAAAATCCCACACGTCGCCTTCGTAGCAGGCGCCCGCAGCTACGGCTTTTGCGGAGTCCAGCACGCTTCCGCCGCCCACAGCGAGCACGCTATCGGCGCCCAATTCTTTGGCGAGCTCGATCGCTTCGTTTACCTTGCTTAGCACGGGATTTGATTTTATGCCGCCAAGCTGCGCAAATTCTATACCGTTTGCCTTTAAGCTACTCTCCACGACGCCCATCAGACCGCTCTTTCGCACGCGCTCGCTACCGTATAGTACGAGAGCTTTTTTCGCGCCCGCTTCCTTCATGTACTGCCCGATATGCTTTTCTTTATCCTTGCCGAATTCTACCCTCACAGGGTTGCAAAAACTAAAATCTGTCATCTTCTCTCCTTTAAATAAAGTTGGCCAAATTATAGCCTTTTTTAAAATTTTGCGGTAGCACGATAGTCCAAATTTCTTGCCTAATCGTGCAAATTTAAATATAACCCGAGTAAATTTAAAGGAGAGCATGAACGAAGTAGATAAAATTTTAAAAGACACCGCAAAGATCGCGGACGAGCTATATCCCGCCTAGAGGCACACTCAGAAGCCTATAGGGGCGCTTAGCTTTTACCGTCAGAAAGCCTTCGGACTTCATCGCGACGATCTATGAGCCTAGCGTGTGCTTGTGCCTGCGCGGCGGCAAAATGGTGGAATTTAACGGCAAACAGTATCGCCACGATACGCAAAAATTCCTACTTTGCGCAAGCGACCTGCCGCTTTTGGGGCGGGTAGAGCACTGCCCGTTTCTATCGGTAAGCATTAAATTTCAAAGCGAGGATATTCTTGAGGCACTCAAGGAGATAGAGGGGCAGAGCCGCGCCGGCAGACTTGAAAGCAGCCTATATTTCGGCGATATGAGCTACGAGATCGCGGACGCCGTTTCTAGGCTCATCTCTTTGCTGCGGCGGGAGCCTGCGAGCCTAAAGCACCTCGGGCGGCTAGCGATAAAAGAAATTTTATACGCGCTGATCTTAAGCGGCGCCGGGGGATTTCTCAGCCGCTTCGTCATGCAGGGCACGGCGGAAAACTCCATCGCGCGCGCAATGAGGGAAATTAAAAGCCGCTTCAAAGAGCCGATCAACATGCGCGAGTTGGCAGCCGAGCTCGGCATTAGTCCGTCGTCGTTTTACCATAATTTCAAAAAAATTACCGCGCTAAGCCCGCTTGATTTTCAAAAGCGCATTAGACTGCAGGAAGCTAGATATATCTTGCAAAACAGTGATAGCACGGCTTCTCAAGCGGCCTTTGACGTCGGATACGAAAGCCCGTCGCAATTCAGCAGGGAGTACGCGAGGATGTTCGGCATGCCGCCTAAAGCTCACGCGCAGACGCTTCGAGACTAAAAAGCGGATAAAATTAAAACGGTCGGTTTGGATGAGCTTTGTGAAATTTAAGCCGTTTTTTGGCGGCTTAAATTTAATTGATTTAAACGCAAATTCCATATCCAAAATTATAAAATTTTGATTAAACATTAACTTCTAAAAAAATACATTAGTGCCACCAAACTCCAGCGTCATTATATAGCGGATTATAAGCGTTGTGAAATTTTAAAGCTATGAACGCCTAATATCGGCACCGCGATACCCTCTTCTGTGACCGCATCGCCATGTTCGGTCTGCGTAAAATAGCCAAGAACGTCCCCGTTCGCAAGCCCGTGCTCATCCAGATAGCGCGCGAGCAGCGCGAGGACCCTTTATCACGAAGCCGCCCAGCTCGGAGAAAATTCGCCTTTTCATTCGCACCTTTCTTTGATCGCCGTGCGCGTCGTACGCAGAATTTTACCGCTCATTTGTCCTCTTTATATTTGTTTTTTGCAGCGCCGATGAAATTTTATCACTGCGCTTGCGGCAGGCTAAATTTTATCCCTGCGATCGCGCCGAGAATGAAATTTAAACCCCGTTTTGCGCTCAAATTTTACAGCCCGCGGTTTTTGCCGTCCATGCCTTGGCATCTGTCTACGAGCCAGCGCCCGTCCTTGCGTACGAGCAGGAAGCGGCGCGCAAAGCCGTGTTCGTCCTTGGCGTAGATGTAAATTTTGTTTTTGCTCTCGCATTCGGCGTCCGTTAGCTCGTACCCGCCGTAGGTGCCGCCCTCCATCATCGAAAACGAGATGCCCTCGGGGCGAAAGCCGCTGCGCCTAACGGGCGTGCAATAGCGCGCAAAGAGCTCGTCGCATCTGCGCTGCACCTCGCCGTCGTCCGCATCATCAATTCGCGATGTGGCGAATTTCTCCCATTCGCTCATCGCCGCGAAAAATTCTAAAAGCGTACTCCGCGCCGCCGCCAGGTCATCCGGATCAAGCTTCTTTTTACTCTTTGCGGCGTCTCTTTGCGCCTGTTCGAATTCCGCGATCTGCTCCTTGTTAAAGCGCCCGCCGCCAAGATAAAACTGGATTTTCGTATCCGCCGCAGCTAATAGCCCTTCAAAGCTCACGCGTGAATTGACCAGGCGCAGCGATTTTAGCTTTGGGATTTGCACGATCGCTTTTAGCCCCTCGTCCGTGATGCTGACGTTTTCGATACCGACGTGCTCAAGCTTGGCGTGCCTCGCAAAATATCTAAAGCCCTCGCCGCTTATCTTATCGCTATCTTGCAAAAACAGATACGCAAGCTTCGGTAGCGCGGCTAGATGCTGTAGTGCCGCATCCGTAATAGCCGTGGCTATAAAGCCCATATTTACGAGGCTTTTTACCTCGCAGATGCGGCGTACCATCTCATCGCTTAGCGCTACGTTTTCGTAGTGATGGCCTTTGCAGTAGCGCTCGCTAACCGCGTCCAAAGCCTCCTGCATCGTGATCGGTTTCATCGCTTTTTCCTTAAATTTGATTTTAAAATTTTAGTGAAATTTTACGATCTGCGCAAGGCGCTTAAATTTACGCGCGGATTTACTCGCGCAGCGCGATTAAATTTTGCGGAAACAGCGCGGTTGAAATGTACTTTCGGCGTTGAAATTCGGCGTAGAATTTCGGCAACACTTTTTAAATTTCGCTCGTCGCGCAGAGCGGGCGAGCGGTAAAGGTGCTTTTGTGATTAAATTTTACGCATCATTTTTCGCGGCTGCGCTTTTCTTCGATGCCACTTTGTCCTTGCCTGCGCGCTAACTCGTCAAGTAGGGCGTCCGGGTGGATATTGTGCGCTGCAAGTGCGAGCAAAAGGTGAAATAAAAGATCCGCTCCCTCGTAAATCACATCGTATCGCGGCTCGCCTGCTTTGTGCTCGCCGAAACCCTCGCGCGCGACGTCTGCGTAAAGCTCGCTGCGCGAGAGATCCTTGCACGCCAGCGCAAACTCGCACGCCTCCTCGGCGATCTTTTTGAGATAGGCGTTTTCGCCCTTCGCGTAGAGCGAGGCGACGTAGGAGAGCGCGGACTCGCCGTTTAGCTTGCGATCCAAGCAGACGTGATAAATTTTGTCCAAAATGCCGTACGGGCCTTTTTCTGCGGAGTTTTCGAGCGTGGAATTTTGCGCGGCGGCGTATAAATTTTGCTCGCTGCGCTCTGCGGCGGAATTCGTCGCAGAGGGGCTTTGCATTACAGAATTTTGCTTACCGCAGGAATCGGTATAATTTTTGGGCGCTAAATTTTGCAAGCCGTCGCAGGCTACGGAATTTTGCCCTGCGCGGGAATTAGCGGAATTTTTCTGCGCGAGAGAGGCTGCAGAGCCGTACTCTGCAAAATTTATCGCACCGCAAGCATTCAAACTCTCGAAATTTTCATCGTCTTTTTGAAACGAAATTTCCTTGAAAAAACAGCTTCGCGAGCCCGTGTGGCAGGCGCTGCCGCCGCATTGCTCGACTTTAAGCAGCAACGTATCGTTGTCGCAGTCCAAAAAGGCGGATTTTACGAGCTGAACGTGACCGCTGCTCTCACCCTTTTTCCAGATGCGCCCCTTGCTACGCGAGAAGTAGTGCGCGTAGCCGGTACGCAGCGTCAGGCTTAGCGCCTCTTCGTTCATATACGCGAGCATCAAAACCGTGCCGTCACTCGCATCCTGTACGATCGCGGGGAGCAGCCCGCCTAATTTTTGCCAATCTACCTTCATCTTTGATCCTTAGTTTGCGAAGTCGCGCACCCTGAATTTAGCCGCCGCACGCGGAATTTGAGTTATGAATTTACGAAGCGGCACACCTCGTAAATTTAAAACAAGTCTAGCGGTTAAATTTAAGCGACCGCTAGGCTTAGGCTGCGACGAGCGCGAGTTCTGCTCGTCACGAGCTTTCGCGCTCGTCGCTAAGATTAACTTGCGAAATCGCGAGTTAATCTTATGTGCCCGGAGCAACTTGCTATTAAATTTAGTCTGCTAAATCGGGGCACATAGCCCGCTTAAAATTTTTAATGTTCCCGCTCGATGGCGCTTTGCTTCGCCTTATCTTTCGTATCGACCCAGATATTAGGCACCGCGCCGCCCGGCGTTAGGAAAATTTTCGCGTCGCCGTTTTCGCGCAACGCCTCGTTAAATTTAGCCTGCGTCTCGATCTGCTTAAGGCTTAAAAGATTTGCATCCAAGCTCTTTGCGACCTCTTTGTTGGCGTAAGCTTGCGCGTCAGCCTCGATCTTGGCGGCATCGGCGCGACCTTGAGCCTCGATTTTGACGGCATCTGCGTTACCTTTGGCAAGAGCGGCCTTTTTAAGTGCCTCTTGATTTGCGCGCTCGACCTCGTATTTAGTGCGCTCAGCCTCCTGCTTGGCAATCTGCACGCTCTCGATCTGCTCCTTTACTTTCGCCGGCAGGATGATCTCTCTAAGCTGCACGGCTAGCAGATCTACGGGCGAATTCGGCAGTGCTTCGATATTCTTGCGGATGCCGTCGTCGATCGATTTGGCGATCTCGTCGCGTTTGGTAGGCAGCTCCTCGGCGGCATAGTTACCGATGACGCTACGCACGACGTCCTTTACGCGCGGATCGATGATCTTATCCTCCCACAAAAAGCCCCACTCGGCGATCGTGTTGGGCGCTGTGGCTTCATTGAGCCTGTATTGCACGGTGATGTCGATACTGACGGGTAAATTTCGCGAGTCTAGCACCGAAAGCGAGTTTTTACTGATGATACCGCCTGTGGTGCCGCTTTTAGTAGCGATACCCGCGCTCATATCTTCGCTGCTGGTGTAGTTGATGATACGCGTGCGAGTATCTACGACAAATACGTCCTGTATAAACGGCACAAAAAAGTGAAGTCCCGCGCCAAGAGGCGTCGGATCGTATTTGCCTAAATTTGACTTGATCCCCACTTCGCCGGATTGGATCGTGACGAAGGGTTTTGAGATCACGAGCAGCGCTATTATCGCGATTATTGCGTAAATCACGCCGCTAAACTTGCCCATTCCTCCAAAATTAGGAATTTTAAAATTTAAATTCCCGCCTTTTTTGTCGCCATTTTTCTTATTAAAATAATCATTCAAATCCGCAGGCATGCGCGTCCTTATTTAACGTAAGTGAGCCAGTGCTCAAATTTTGGGTCTTTACCTGTAACGACGGCGAAATACGCCTTTTGCAAGCGGCTCGTGATCTCGCCCATCTCGCCCTTGCCGATGATCCTGCCGTCGATGTTGCTAATCGGCGTGACCTCCGCGGCGGTGCCGGTAAAAAACTCTTCGTCCGCGGCATAGAGCTGATCGCGAGCGATGCGCTCTCTGCGGACCTCGTAGCCCAGGCTGCGCGCGATTTCTATGACTGAATTTTGAGTAATGCTCTCAAGGCTAGTGTCGTTCGGCGGAGTGATGATGACGCCATTTTTTACGATAAATAGGCACTCACCAGGGCCCTCTGCGACGAAGCCTTGCGGATCGAGCAGTATCGCCTCATCGTATCCCGCATCAACCGCCTCAAAATTTGCCATCTGCGAGTTGAAATAATTCGCGCTCGCTTTGGCTTTTGCCATCATCGAAAATTGCGCAGGCTTTATCCACGATGAAATTTTGGCTTTGATGCCCTTGCGTAGCGCCTCTTCGCCCATATACGCGCCCCACTGCCACGCTGCGACGATGACGTTTACCGAGCAGTCCTTGGACGAAACGCCCATCGAGCCGTAGCCGAAGTATGCTAGCGGGCGAATATAGACGGTCTGATCGAAGCGGTTTTTTGCGACGACGTCGATCTGGGCCTGACGAAGCTGCTCGAAGCTAAACGGAAGCTTGATCAGGCAGAGTTTTGCCGAAATTTCAAGCCTGCGAGTGTGCTCGTCCAAGCGAAAAATGGCGTAGCCTTTGTCGGTCTTATAAGCACGTACGCCCTCAAATACTGCGTTTCCATAGTGCAGAGAATGCGTCAAAACGTGGGTAGTGGCCTCTGCCCAAGGGATTAGCTTGCCGTCTTTCCAGATGAGCTCGGCCTCTTGAATTTGTGCCATTT
>CAURUA010000058.1:0-11315 GCA_963528045.1 uncultured Campylobacter sp.
TAAAAAATTCTAAAAAATTCTAAAAAATTCTAAAAAATTCTAAAAAATTCTAAAAAATTCTAAAATATAGCGCTAAAACAAGGCGCGCTTTTACGCGCCCCAGCGCGCATAGTCAAATTAGGCACGGCGGTACGCAGATTAGCACGCTTTTACACATCCGCCCAAAGTTCGTCTAGCGGGAAGCCTCTCTTGCATACCTACTCAAAAAGTCCAAGCTGGCGCGCCGCATAGCAAAGCGCGAGCCGCTAAAGCTCTTTCGATTTGTAATCGTAGCTGAAATCTTTCGGCGAGTAATAATTAAGCGTGTTGCCGTCCACTTCGCCGTAAGGATAGCCGAAATTATTGATCGGAAATTGCGCCGGGCGCGGGCTTAGCGTGAAGTCTCTGCCGTAGTTAAAGCCGATCCAGCACATCTCCCAGTTGCCGAAAAGATACTCGCGAATTTTAGCGAGCTTGCTATCGTCGTTGCTTAGCTTCTCGCCCAATCGCACCTTTGTAACGTCCGCGGGATCGACCGGGATCCAGCCGTAGCCTTTTAGGTAAAATTCCGCCCTGCAGTGCTGCGCGCCCGAGATATGGCTGACGCCGTCTTTAGGCGCGACGCCCATTTGAGCGCTAAATCTCGACGCGCCGACGCGGATGCCAAACATCTCTCTTGCGGCGATGCCCTGCGCGCGGCAAAGTGCGACGAAAACGCTATTTATGTCGGTGCATTTGCCACTTAACTTGCCGCTGCTTAAAATTTGCTTCACGTCCCCTAGCCCGCAGCCTAGCACGCCGTTATCGCGCTGCATAGTGTTTGCTACCCACGTATAGATCGCGCGCGCCTTTTCCAGATCACCCTTGATGCTGCCTGCGATCTCGTCTGATTTTTGCTTAACGACGCCGTCGATTTGAATCTGCGTGCTAGGCTCCAAAAACTTCGCCACCTCGGGGTTAAGCTTTTCGTTCGGATTAAATTTTACCTTGCTAAAGTCGGTATTTCGCTCAAAGGTCTCGACGCTAAATTTAATATTTAGCGTGGGCTTTGCCACACCGACGTAGCCGGCATAGAGCGTCGGAATTTCGCCATAGTCCACGGACGGATCGTTGAAATTGCCGTCAAATTTTATGTCACTTACCTTTTGATACTCCGTGATAAGAGGAAGCGGTATCCAAAGCCGCGTCTGTTTGCCCTCCTCCAAAATTTCGTGATTTAGCGATAGCCCGAAAGTTCTCTTTTTGCCAATGACTTCTTCCCCGCCGAAAATGGTACTCGGAGTTGCCATAACGGCGCCTAAAATCGCAGTGTTTCTTAAAAAATCGCGTCTTTGCATGAAATTGCCTTCAAATAAAATGGCTAAGCCTTAGCCCTAATTACGCGTGGATTTTAGCTTTTTGCGGCTTTGAAATCGCTAAATTTAAAATTCCGTCCGCTTTAAAATTTTAGAATTTTACTCGACGCGGAATTTTAAAATTTCAAAATTTCGCCCAAAGACATAGCGCGAAATTTCGCCAAAGCGGGCATGATAGCCCGCAAACTAGGTATGTATCGGCGGCACAGGCAAAACCACGCAAAAGCGCCACTGTCGCAAAGCCAAGCGTGCGTTTCGATGAAATGGTTGAGCCTCGACGAAGCGCGGCAGCTTAGCTTAAGCAAATCGCGACAGCAAAATGCAAGCCGTCAGAAGGCTAAATTTCGCGCGAAAAATACTCGTAGATAAAATTTTTAGGCGAGTACGGATCTTTCGGCGTGCCGCCCACTTCGCAATACGGATGCGAAAAAATTTCGATCGGAACGTGCGCCGGGCGCGGATTTAGCACGATTTCGCGAGCGTAGTTAAAGCCCAGCCAGCACGGCTCCCAGTTGCCAAAAAGATACTCGCGCACCCGCGCCAGCTTGGAATCATCCTCGCTTAAGCCTTCGCCGAGTTGCACCTTCGTAACGTCCGCGGGATCGACCGGGATCCAGCCGTGGCCTTTTAGATAAAATTCCGCTCTGCAGTGCTGCGCACCGGAAATTTCAAGCGCACCGCCACTTAGAGCGCCCATGACGCCCATTTCAGGCGAAAATTTCTGCGCTGCGCCCGTACGGATGCCGTAAATAGCGCGCGCAGGAATGCCCGCTGCCCTGCAGAGCGCTACGAACACGCTATTAATATCGGCGCATTTGCCGCTTAGCTTGCCGCTGCTTAAAATCGCTGCTGCATCGCCGCTGCCGCATGCGATCACGCTATTATCGCGGCTCATATTTTTTGCAACCCACTCGTAAATCGCGCGCGCCTTTTCCAGATCGCCTTTAATCGAGCTAGTGATCTCGTCTGATTTTTGTTTTGCAGCGCCTTCTACCGGAATTAGCTTTGAAGGCTTTAAAAACTCCTCGATCTCTGGGCTCAAGCGCTCGTTTTCATTAAAGCTTACCTTGCTAAAATCAGTGTTTCGCTCCGAAATTTCAATATCGAAGCTAAGCTCAAAATAATCGTCGTCTTCGCCTACGACACCTTGCTCGCCGTATTTGCCGACGCCCGCTCTTGCCTCTTTATCGGGTGCGAAGCGCGCGTAGTACGTGCTTATATGATCTCCGCAGATAGCCGACTCTTGTGCATTTGAGCGGGCATGATATTCGCCAAGCAACCTCTGATAGGGCTCTTGCAGCACTAACGGCAGCCAAAGCCGCACCTCTGCGCCACTACTTGAAATTTCGTGATTAAACCTGAGACTAAATTTTCTCGTTTTTGCTTCTTGCATTTTTTGCTCCTTTGCTTGAATTGTAAGTCGATTTTATCTCTTTGCGCCTTAAAATGGATAAAATTTTATGTTAAAATGGCGCTAAATTTGAAATTTTAGGATTAAAAATGGATCTGCAAAAAATCAGAGACGAGAACTTTAAAAAGCTGCAAAGCGGGCAAAACCGCGAAATTTTAAGCGCGATCGAGGCGCTACAAATAGGCGAGTGCGACTGCGACTGCGGCGACGTCGTGCGCGCAAGCTTTAGCGCGAACGCGGAGCAGAGAGATGAAATTTTGCATATCGCGCGAGCGCTAAAGCCGTGGCGCAAGGGGCCTTTTGCGTTGAATGATCTTTTTATCGACGCCGAGTGGCGAAGCTTCGTGAAATTTAACCTGCTGCGGCCGTTTTTAAATCTGAGCGGCAAAACCGTCGCCGACGTGGGCTGCAACAACGGCTACTATATGTTTCGCGCAAGCGCTCTAAAGCCTGCGCGGCTTGTGGGGTTTGACCCGAGCGCGCTATTTTATCTACAGTTTCGCTTCATCGAGAAATTCCTCCGCAGCGGCGCGAAATTCGAGCTTTTGGGCGTGGAGCATCTGCCGTTTTACGAGCATAAATTCGACACGATCTTCTGCCTCGGCGTCATCTACCACCGCAGCGACCCAGTAAAGATGCTAAAAGATCTGCGCACCTCGCTAAATGCGGGCGGCGAAGTGTTTTTAGACACGATGTATATCGAGGGGGCGGGCGATTTCGCGCTGTGTCCGAAAAACAGCTACTCAAAAATTTCAAATATCTACTTCGTCCCGACCGTCGGCGCGCTTCAGAATTGGTGCGAGCGGGCGAAATTCAGAGATTTTGAAATTTTGGCTCAAAAGCCCACGGATGCTAGCGAGCAGCGCAAAACGGAGTGGATCGACGGGCAGAGCTTGGAGAATTTCCTAGACCCGCTCGATAGCTCGCGCACGATCGAGGGCTATCCCGCCCCGAGGCGTATCTACGTGCGGCTTCGGGCGTGATCCGCACCTTTAAAATATTTTCCGCGCACTCGCGCACCGATACGAAATGAACTTCAGGCATGATCTGCGCCTTTGAAACGCGTAAAATTTTTGCAAAATTTTATCGAATTTATCGGCTCGCGGGGGAAAATTTTACGTTCGGCAGAGCATGAAATTTGACTAAATTTAGCGGGCTCAAGTCGGATTGATCGAATTGTAGCGACCAGGATTAGTGCGGCGCAAATTTGAATTTCGCCTTTTGCGTTACGCTTTACACGCGCAGCATCACGAATTTTAAATTTTGCTTTTGCGTTACGCTTTGCGTCTTGCATGCGCAGCGGCGCGAAATTTTGCTAAATTTAATCAAGCAGTGGTAAATTTTAAAATTTTATCTACGCAGCGCACGCTGGTGCAGGCATAGTGCGAACGTAGCGCAGAATTCAACGCTCGCAGCGGCAAATAAAGCGGTAAATTTCGGCGCCAGTAATGCGAGCAAAGTTGCATAAATTCTGCTACCTACAAGCAAAGCGGCATTAATTCCGGCGCCGACCCGCTTCACACCGCTTCTTTTGTGCGACTAAGCGCGTTTAAATTTAAACGATCAGCGCTCAAAAAGTTGCAAAAAATATTTTAAATTTTGCCTCTCGGCGGCTAGGCTAGTATTTGCTCCGTGTCCCGGATAGAGCGTAAAATCGCCCTTTATCTGCAAAATTTTATGCAGAGATTCTCTCATCTGCTCGCCGCTTGAAAAGGGAAAATCCCACCTGCCGATAGAGCCTTTGAATATGACGTCGCCGCTAAAGATCACGCCGTCCACTTCTATCATACAGCTGCCCGGCGTATGTCCTGCAAAAAGGCTAAATTTAACGTTAAAGCCCGCTATTTCAAGGCTTTGCTCCTGCCCTTTTATGAGCACGTCCGCTTCTATGGATTCTGGCATCGTCTCAAAGGGATCCGCTCGCAGCATAAAGGCGTCTTCCTCGTGGATATAAATTTTAGCGCCCGTCCTTTGCAGCTTGGCGTCGTCGTAAACATGATCGAAGTGCCCATGCGTATTCAAAACCGCCGTGATCTTTCCCGTATTTTGCATCACCCAATCAAAGCTGCCCTGTCCAGGATCGATCACCAAATCGCCCTGCTCGCCCTTTAGAATGTAGCAGTTCGTCGCGTATTCGCCGAAAGCTTTTTTTAAAATTTGCATTTAAATCCTCCTTTTAAGCTTAAATTAAAGCCGTAATTTAGCCAAAAATAGTTAAAATTCGCACAATTTAACGTAAAATTTTAAGGCTAAATATTATGTTTTTGGACGATTTGCTGCCGCAACTGACCGATTTTTTATCGGAGAGACTCGATGAAACGGGTGCGGACGCCTTTGTAGTAGGCATCAGCGGTGGGCTTGACAGCGCCGTGGTTTCCGCACTTTGTGCGCTTACTGAGATCCCTACTTACGGGCTTATCCTGCCTAGCGCGGGTTCAAATTTAGAAAATATGGCAGACGGCATCTTTCACTGCGAATCCTTTAATATCCCCTACGAAATCCAAGAGATCGCGCCATTTGTAGAAAATTTTACCGCTTTAAATCCCGGTATAAGCGCTCTTCGCATCGGAAATTTCGCCGCACGCGTAAGAATGAGCTTGCTTTATGATTACAGCGCGGCTAAACGCGGCGTAGTCGTAGGCACGAGCAATCTTAGCGAAAGGATGCTAGGCTACGGCACGATCTACGGCGATCTAGCCTGCGCGTTTAATCCGATCGGCGAAATTTTAAAAACCGATCTGTTTAAATTCGCAAAAATTTTATGCATAGACGATGCGATCATCAAAAAAGCCCCAAGCGCCGATCTATGGGAAAACCAAAGCGACGAACGTGAGCTTGGATACAGCTACGAGATCTTAGATAGTGTGCTAAGAGATATTTTTTCGCACGAAGCGTTGCGGACGAAATTTCGCTCAGGCGAGCGAATAAACGCAAACGATCTAAAATATCTGCAAAACTCGCACCACAATCAAGAGCTGGTAAAATTTATCGTCCGTAGAATTCTTAAAAATAATTTTAAGCTTCGCGCGCCCGCGGTCGCTCGCATAGAGCCCGCACACTAAGGAGAGATTTATGAAAGAGATACCGTTTTATAAGGCTCAAATCGATAAAAAAGAGGAAGATTTAATCAAAAGCGCCCTCTACAACAGCGATATAAGATATAGCGAAATTTTTGAAGAGGATATTTGTAAGTACTTCGGCGTAAAGCACGCCGTATCGACCACGAGCGGCACGACGGCGCTTCATCTGGCGCTTTGTGCAATGGATATTAAGCGCGGAGATAAAATTTTATGCTCTGTAAATTCCTTCCCCAACGTTGCCGAAGTGATCCGCCACTTCGATGCAGAGCCCGTTTTCGTAGATATCGATCCGATAAGCTTTAATATCACGAGCGAAAGCCTTGCTCGCACGATAGATCAAAACCGCCACAAGAAGCTAAAATGCGCTTTCATCTCGCACATCGCGGGGCTTGCTGCGGATATAGACGCTATCAGCGAGGTCGCCAAAAGCGAAAATATCATCCTCATCGACGATGCGTGCCGCGCCATGGGCGCTACCTATAAGGGCGTAAAAATCGGAGCGCTTAAAAGCTCGCTCATATCGTGCTTTCAGATCAATCCTCAAGCGCAAGACGCAATCTCTACGGCGGGCTTTTTCGTTACGAACGACGATGAGATCGCAAGTGCCGCGCAAATTTTAAGAAACGGCGGCATCGTGGGAGACGCCTTTTACAAAGACGGCAATATGTCTTTTACCTACGACGTCGATCGCATCGGTCAAAAATACGATCTTAACGCCATAAATTCCGCCTACGCCATCGCTCAGTTTGAAAAAACCGACGCTTTTATAAAGCGCCGCAAGCAGATCGCCGCAGCCTACCGCGAGCAGCTCGCAAACTGCCCGCACGTGACACTTCCAAGCGACAGCGAGGAGCATATCTACACTCAATTCATCGTAAAGATCGACAAAAATCGCGACGATTTCGCCAAAGCACTGATCGCGCGCGGAGTAAGCGTATCGCTGCACTACGTGCCGGTGCATCTGTTAAGCTACTATAAAAGCAAATATAATTACAAGGTCAATGATTTCCCGAATGCGCTTAAAAACTATCAGCAAATTTTATCCCTGCCGATCTACACGGCGCTTAGCGACGACGATGTGAGCTACATCTGCGAGCAGATCAAAGAGATAGCGCAAAATCGTGTTTAAACTCCTAATCGAGCGAAACTTATACGACCCGAGCCCCGCATGGCTTGCGCTCGGAGTGATTTTAGCGCCGTTATCGCTGCTTTATACGCTTATCGTCTGCCTAAAAAGGCTCTTTGCTAAGCCGCAAAAATTTAAAATTCCAATAATCAGCGTCGGAAATTTAACCCTCGGCGGAAGCGGCAAAACCCCGCTAGTGCGGGCGCTTTTTAAAGAATTTAACGGGGGGCTCAAAACATGCATCATCCTTCGCGGATACGGACGAAAAAGTAGAGGCTTGCTCGAAGTAGCGCTCGGCGGACGGATACTTTGCGACGTGGGGCAAAGCGGAGATGAGGCGATGGAGTACGCGCTGTTTCTGCGCGGCGCAAACGTGATCGTCAGCGAAGATCGCACCGCAGGGATTTTACGCGCGCAAACTCTCGGCTTTGAGCTCGCGATCTTGGACGACGGGTTTTCTAAATTTAATATCTCTAAATTTGATATCTTGCTGCGCCCGCAAAGCGCGCCGAAGCTGCCCTTTTGCCTGCCCTTCGCCGCGTATCGCTACCCGCCGTTTTTTTATAAATTTGCAGATTTCATACCCGCTCCGAGCGACATCTCGCAGGAGCTTAAAATCATTTCGGCGGCGGATCTGCAAGAGGGGCTAAACGGCATAGATAAAATTTCAAATCCTGCGGATGAAAATTCAAATTCCACTACAAATAAAATTTCGGATTTAAATTTAAATCGCGCCGCAGATGAAATTTCAAATTTAAATCCAGGCGCCGCGGATAAAATTTTAAACTCCAAAGAGGCTGGCTTTGAAAAATCCCGCACGATCTTAATCAGCGCTATCGCCAAACCTTGGCGCTTGCAAGCGTTTTTGCCGCTCGTAAAAGCGCATGCGTTCTTCCCCGATCATTATGATTTTAAAAAGGAGCAGATTTTAGAGCTGCTAAGGCGCGAGGGCGCGGAGCATATCCTATGCACGGCGAAAGATTACGTGAAATTAAGGGATTTGGGCGCGGAAATTTCGGTGATTTTGCTAAATTTAAAGCTAAGCGAAAACTTTATCCGCAAAATTCAAAACTACATAAACCAAGCTATGATAAAATAAGGTTTTTAAAGGAATTTTATGATAAAAAAGAGCAAAACCGCCGAAGTAATCATCTCCGCGCTGCCCTATATCCGTAAATTTAGAGATAAAATTTTCGTCGTCAAATACGGCGGTGCGGCGCAAACCGACGATACGCTCAAGCTTGATTTTGCCCGCGATATCGTGCTTTTGCATATGGTTGGCATCAAGATCATCGTCGTGCACGGCGGCGGCAAAAAGATCAATCAGACCCTGGATAAGATCGGCGTGCGCAGCGAGTTTAAGGACGGTCTTCGCGTAACGAATAAAGACGCGATCGAAATTACCGAGATGGTGCTAAGCGGCGCGGTGAATAAAGAGATCACGGCGCTTTTGAACCAAAACGGCGCTCCCGCGATCGGTATCAGCGGCAAGGACGGCGGGCTTTTAAGGGCAAAATTCCTCGATGAGAAAAAATACGGCTTTGTAGGCGAGATCACCGAGGTAAACACCAAGCTGATAAATGACCTGCTACAAAAGGACTATCTGCCCGTGATCGCCCCGCTTGCGGGCGGCGAGACGGACGAAAACGTGAGCTTTAATATCAACGCCGATCTCTGCGCCAGCAGGATCGCAGCCGCGCTAAAAGCGAGCAAGGCGATATTTTTAAGCGACATTGACGGCGTGCTTGATAAAGAGGGAAATTTAATCAGCAAGCTTGATGCCGCGCTCATTTCGAAGCTTAAAAAGGACGGTACGATCGTAGGCGGCATGATCCCCAAAGTCGATGCGTGCCTGCAATGCGTGCGAAACGGCGCGAGTGCTGCGCATATCATAAACGGCAAAATTCCGCACTCGATCCTGCTTGAGCTTTTCACCGACGGCGGCATAGGAAGTTTGATAAAGGAAGAAATTTAGACGCGAGCGCGGAGGCGGCAGGCTTAAAGCGGCAATGCCGCAAGTCCGTGCAAGCAGCCTAAGCGATCAAATTTAAAGCGCCTAGGCGGGCGTAAATTTTAAAATTTTAAAAAGGAAAAAGATGAAACTGGTTTCAACGAGAGATTTTTCGCAAAAAGCAGATCTTAGCTACGCGCTGCTAAATCCGAGCGCGAGCGGCGGCGGGCTTTTCAGCCCCGAGCGGCTGCCGCTTTTGAGCGAGGATTTTTTTAAGCAGTGCGAGGATCTGAGCTACAAACAGATCGCGCTTAAAATCATCGAGAGCTTCGATTTTGACGTAAGCAGCGAGGTCTTTGAAGACGCGCTAAAGCGCTACGATAAATTTGAAAATCCCGCCTGCCCCGTCCAGATCAAAAAGCTAAGCGAAAACGCCTATATTTTGGAGCTTTACCACGGCCCGACGCTCGCGTTTAAGGATATGGCGCTGCAACCCTTCGGCGCGCTTTTAAAGAGCATCGCAAAATCCAGGAATGAAAA
The DNA here is from genome assembly GCA_963528045.1 of uncultured Campylobacter sp. Taxonomy (GTDB): domain Bacteria; phylum Campylobacterota; class Campylobacteria; order Campylobacterales; family Campylobacteraceae; genus Campylobacter_B. The sequence goes on from CAURUA010000058.1 coordinate 9,443, forward strand.
ATTTTTAATAATGTGCGCCACGAGCGGCGACACGGGGCCTGCGACGCTGGAGGCCTTTGCGGACGACGAGAATATCAAAGCGGTCTGCCTCTACCCGCAGGGCGGCACGAGCGAGATACAGCGCCAGCAGATGGTAAAGCAAAGCGCGGCAAATCTTAAAATTTTAGGCGTGCGCGGCAATTTCGACGATACGCAACGCGCGCTAAAATCGCTGCTAGCTGACGATGATTTCAGAAACGAGCTCGCGCGAGCGAATTTAAATCTAAGCGCCGCAAACTCGGTAAATTTCGGCAGAATTTTATTTCAGATCATCTACTACCTCTACGCTAGCATCTATTTCTCAAAGCACGGCGTATTGGGCTATGAGCAAAATTTAAAGCAAAGCGATCAGTGCGCGACGTGCGGCAAAAATTTTGGCGCCGCGGCAGGCGCAAGCGGTGCAGAGAGCGTAAAACCGAATGCCAAGCCTAGCAGCTTTGACGTCATAGTGCCTAGCGGAAATTTCGGCAACGCGCTGGGAGCGTATTTCGCCAAAAAAATGGGCGCAAAGATCGGTAAAATCAAGATCGCTTCAAACGCGAACAATATCCTAACCGAGCTTTTTACGAGCGGGATCTACGATCTGCGCGGGCGCGAGCTCATCCGCACAATCAGCCCTGCGATGGATATTTTGATTAGCTCCAACGTCGAGCGGCTGCTTAGCGATATGTTCGGCGATGCGCGCACGAGCGAGCTGATGCAGAGCCTGGCGCGAGATAAATTTTATAAGCTTAGCGCGAGCGAGTTTGCGAAGCTGCGTGAGGTCTTCGAGGCGGATTTTTGCGACGATACGCAGTGCGCTAAGTTTATCAAGCAAGAAAGCAGCCGCGGCGTGCTGATCGACCCGCACACGGCGACCTGCTTCAAGCTACTTGACGAAAGCCGCCTAAATCTCGTCATCTCGACCGCAAAGTGGATTAAATTTACGCCGTCGATGATCGGCGCGATCAAAGGCAGGGCTTGCGAGGATGAAAGGGCCGATATGATCGCGCTTTCGAAGGAATTTCGCAGCGACATCCCGCCGCAGATCTCGCGCCTTTTTAGCGCGCCGCAGGTGCATTCTAGCGTCGTGGAGCAAAGTGAGATCAAAAACGCCATAATGGAGTGGATCAAAAAATGATAGTAATCCCCGCGCGCCTTGCTTCGACGCGCTTTAAAAATAAAATTTTATGTGAGTTTGACGGCGTGCCGATGTTTATCAAAACGGCTCAAAATGCCGCCAAGGCAGACCGCGTGCTAATCGCCGTGGATGAACCGCAAATTTTAAAGATCGCACAAGATTACGGCTTTGACGCCGTTCTCACTGCGCGCGAACATCAAAGTGGCACCGATCGGATCAATGAAGCGGTCGCAAACGCGGCGCTTGCGGAGAACGAGATCATCATCAATATCCAAGCCGACGAGCCCTTTTTCGAGAGCGAAAATTTGATTAAATTTAAAGATTTCGCCCACGCCATGATCGCACAAAAGGGCGCATTTATGGCAAGCTGCTACAAATATATAAGCCCTCAGGCGGCAGAGGATCCGAATTTAGTCAAGCTAGTGCTTGATAACGCTGGCTTTGCGATCTATTTTTCGCGCTCGCTCATCCCCTACCCGCGCGCGGCATGCGAATGCTACCTCGGACACATCGGCATCTACGCATACAGCGTGCGGAATTTAAAGCGGTTTTGCGCCCTGCCCGCCTCAGCGCTGGAAGATACCGAAAAACTCGAGCAGCTTCGCGCCATAAGCGCGGGCGAGAAGATCGCGATGCTTGGGATCGAAACCGCAAGCATCGGCATCGATACGCCGGCTGATTACGAGCGCGCGCTAAAGGAGTTCGGCAATGGAA
>CAURUA010000059.1:0-10976 GCA_963528045.1 uncultured Campylobacter sp.
CCTCATCGCCGCGCTCTCTGATATCTTCGATGATACCGCTTACGACGGGCATTACCGATCTCATATCCGTCTCGCCGCGGCGCACCAGCCTTGCAAATTCCTCTTTAAAATTTGCGTCCGTGCTTCTTAAAATTTTCATTTTTGCTCCTTGTAATGCTTGGAATTTTAACGCTTTTAGCTAAATTTTGCCTTTAAGCTTGCGGCTGCGCAAATTTACAGCTCGTCGATTTTCAAAAGATTAAGCGAAAATGAAATAAAATAGCCGAAATTTTAAACGGAACGATGTATGAAAAAGATATTTTTGACGCTGATCGCCACGGCGGCTTTAGTAGTGGCAAAACAGAGTGATTTTAATGAAAACGAACTGCAAAGTAAATGCGACAATAACGATGCATCGGCGTGTGCAAATCTCGGTAGCGCATATTACTTCGGAGAAAATATAAAACAGGATTATAAAAAAGCAAGCGAACTATATTTGAAAGCTTGCGATTTAAAACATGGTAAAAGCTGCTATAATCTTGGAATTTTATATGAAAAAGGTGAAGGCGTGCAACAAAGCTACCAAAAAGCGGATCAATTCTATTCCAAAGCTTGCGATTTAGAAGTTGCCGAAGGATGTTACAATCTTGGAGCTTCATACTATTTAGGTACGTCTATAAAGCAAGACGACAAAAAAGCGAATGAATTACTTTCTAAAGCTTGCAATCTAGGATATAGCGAAGGATGCTATATATTAGGGCTTTGGTATGACTCAAGAAAAGATGTAGAACAAAACTTCGAAAAAGCTAGTGAATTATATTCTAAAGCTTGTGATTTAGGACATGGCACAGGATGTAATAATCTTGGGCTCTTATACGCCTCGGGTGAAGGCATAAAACAAGACTATAAGAAAGCAAGCGAATTGTATTCTAAAGCTTGCGATTTAGAAATTGCCGAAGGATGTTACAATCTTGGAGTCTTACACTATTTAGGCGAAGGCATAAAACAAAATATCGAGAAAGCAAGAAACTTACTTTCTCGAGCTTGTAATCTAGGATATGGGTTAGGATGTAATGATCTAGGGGCTTTATATGAAAAACAAGATTATAAAAATGCAAGTGAGTTATATTCTAAAGCTTGTAATTTAGGATATGGCATAGGATGTACTAATCTTGGAATTTTATATGAACACGGCAAAGGCATAAATAAAGATTATAAAAAAGCGAGCAAGCTATATTCTCAAGCTTGCGACCTAGAACATGACGCAGGATGCTTTAATCTAGGAGGCTTATACATAAATGGCAAAGGCGTAAGGAAAGATTATAAAAAAGCAAGTGAATTATATTCTAAAGCTTGCGATTTGGGATTTGACAAGGGATGCTTTAATCTTGGAGCTTTATACGCAAATGGGCAAGGCGTAAAGCAAGATAAAAGTACAGCAAAAGAATACCTCGGCAAAGCTTGCGATTTGGGGCTTCAATCTGGTTGCGACGAATATAAAAAGCTAAACGAGCAAGGATTTTAACCCATATAAATTTAAACCATATTATCCGCGCGGAGGTACTAAAAGCGCGTCAAAATGCGCAGACTTAAAATTTAAACCCATTCCGCCGCGGCAGATGCTGCGTAGGCGGTGCGTAAAATTTAGCAAGCTGCCAATTTACGATATTCACGCCAAAATAAAAGGATGCGTTCCGCCGCCGTTGAAATTTCAGATGAGTCGTTAATTCGTCAAGAATTTTAAAATTTTAAACCCTCCCGTTTGCGGGTTAAAATTTCTAGCGAGCTTCTAATTTGTAGCGTTCGCGTCAAATTGCAAAAATTTCCTGATCTCCTCCATTGCCTCTTTGTTTGAAAGGGTAAATTTTATCTCGATGCGGCGGCTAGCGTCCTTATCCTCGACGCCTCTGCGCATCACGGGCTGCGTGTAGCTGCGACCGCTGGCGATGAGATATTTTTGCAGTCGCTCGTCTTTATTCCACGAGTTGATGAAATCCATCACAGCAAACGCCCTGTTTTGCGACAGCTCGAGGTTATACAAATACCCGCCGTCGCTATCCGTGTGCCCCTCGATGATGATCTGATCTAAATTTTCGCGAATTTCATCGTTATTCAAAAGCGCGGCGAAATAGCTCTGCAGCGTCGAGCGAAGCGTCTCTTTGGCGCTCTCTTTCAGCTCGCTTGAGCCTTTGTCAAAAAGGATCGACGAGCTTAGCGTCATCGCGCCGCTTTCGTTATCGATACGGATCTTGCCGCCCAGCTTCTCCTTCAGATCGGCGATGATCTTGACCTTCATTCCGGTGAGGTTGCGGATGCGGTTTTTCGTGACGTTGAGGTCTTGTAAAATTTTATTAAAATCGCTCTCCTTCTTCGTGAGCTGATCGAGCAAAAAGGCGATTTTAAGCTCGTTTTGGCTGATCGTAGCGTTGGCGTCGTCGCGCGCTTTTTGCAAAAGCGAGTTGATGTCTAAATTCTCTTTTTTCAGCCTCTCCGCCATCTCAGTCAGATCTTCGATCTGTATGAAATAGATGGAATTTTGCTTGCGAAGATCGGTGTTTTCGATATTTAACTTCTCGAGCTGGTCGCTAAAAATTTTATTCAGCGCTTCAAGCTCGGCGCTTTTTTTCTCCTGGCTTTGCAGGCTTGCTAGCGCGCTTGAAATTTGGCTTTCTTTCTCCTGCAGGTTGCTTTGCGTGAGGAAGTATTTGACGATGATGCCGCCTACTAAAAGCACGAAAACAAAAAGCAGTCCTGCCATCAAATCGGCGTATGCGATCCAAAAGGTCTCTTTTTCTTCGTTATTCGTTTTCATCTAAAAGTGCTTTTTCATCGATGCTCGCAAGCGTTTTTCGAAGCTCTTCGATGATGCTTTCGTTGCTCGTTCGCGCAGTGTCCTCTCCAGCTAAAAGTGCCTTCAAATCCGCGCTTAACCCCTTAAAGCTAGCGTCAATTTTAGCGGCGTAAGCATTCTGCGAACTTGAAATTTCGCCCGCAAACCCACCTAAGGAAGCATTTAGGCTCTTGATTTGAGCGCTTAATGCACTAGTGACGTTAGCCAGCTCGCCTTGCCCGTCCGTTAAAGTCTTAGACTGGCTTAGATACTGCGCGGAAATTCCGTTTTGAATTTCGATTAGGCTTGCAGACACGGACTTAAGCGCAGATAAAATTTGAGCGAAGCTCTTATCTAGCTCACCGTGAGCGAGATTTGTCCTTTGGATCATCTCTCCTGCTTTTTCAAGCTCTTCTTGTGTAATCGCCATACTTCGCTTCTCGGCTTCCATCACGCTTTCAAAAGCGCCGATTTTTTCATCGATTAGGCGGTTTAGCCTTTCGGTAAAATTCGTAGAGCTCATCATCGCAAATGAGCGCGAAATTTCAGAATTAGCGTTTAAAATTTCACTCAGATAGCCCTGCGTGATCTCGTCTTTGTTCCAGAAGAAATTTTTAGTGGAATTTTTGTATTTGATGAGCAGACGCTCATATTTGCTAATGCCTTTTTTCTCAAAATATATCCACCAAAGCGCTAAGAAAATTCCATAGATCGAGACGTAAAATGCCGTACCTACGCCGCCTAGAAGCTGCGCGATCTCGGTTTCGAGCCCGTCGATATTACTTGAGGAGAAGTGCGGCATCGAAATCGCAATCGAGATGAAAGTTCCTAAAATTCCAAGCATCGGAAAGACTGCCGACGCGACGGAAGCGTAGTTTTGATTACGCAGCGAATAGCCGTATTCGTCCACAAAAAGATCAAAGCTGGCATCGGATTTTTTCTTATCGCCGATACTTAAGAGATTGGCGACGATGTAATTCTTTAGCTCACGCTTGAAATCATCGATATTATTTTGAAAATTTAAGCAGCCATATTCTGCATTATGACGAGCTAAAATTAGTGCAATAATAAGCAAAACCGCAAGCATCAGGATTGAGTGCGTTTCTACCTTCAGCCCGATAAGTCCCAAATAGCCCAGCAAAAACACCACAAAAACCGCGATCGGCAGAGCTGTGATCTTAAAAAAAACGCCCGCTAACGAGCGCTCCTTCGCCTCAGGTAGCGTGATATCGAGCACTTCGTTATTCGGGCGATCCATATTAGTTCCTATTTAGGCAATTTAGATTGTCAAATGCGACCTGCAAGCGCGCCACCATACTCTGCTCGCCTGCTCTCAGCCATTTGCGAGGATCGTAGAATTTTTTATTCGGTTTATCCTCGCCTTCCGGATTGCCGATTTGAGCTTGCAAATAGCCGCGATTTTTGGCCTCATAAGCACGCACGCCGTCCCAAAACGCCCACTGCGTGTCGGTGTCAATATTCATCTTAACTACGCCATAGCTAACGGCCGCCTTGATGTCGGAGATCTCGCTGCCGCTGCCGCCGTGAAAGACGAAATTTACGGGCTTTTCGGATTGCAGATTAAATTTTTCTCGGACGAATTTTTGCGAATTTTTCAAAATTTCAGGTCTCAGCACGACATTGCCCGGCTTATACACGCCGTGGACGTTGCCGAAGCTCGCCGCAATGCTGAATCTATCGCTAATTTTGCCAAGTCGCTCGTAAGCAAGCGCGACATCTGCGGGCTGGGTGTAAAGCCGCGCGTTATCGACGCCGGTATTATCGACGCCATCCTCTTCGCCGCCCGTGACGCCAAGCTCGATCTCAAGCGAAATTCCAAGATCGCTTAAAATTTCTAAATACTTCTCGCAGGTGGCTAAATTTAACTCCAAATCATCCTCGCTAAGATCGAGCATGTGCGAGCTAAATAGCGGTACGCCGTGAGCTTTTTTATGAGCAGCATTAGCTTCGATGAGCTCGTCGATCCACGGAAGCAGCTTCCTCGCGGCATGATCGGTATGCAAAATCACCGCAACGCCATAATGAGCTGCCAAAGCATGCACTTGATGTGCGCCTGCGATAGCGCCTAAAACTGCGGCATTAGGGCAAGTGGCGCCCGCATAAAACGCCGCGCCGCCGTTGCTAAACTGAATTATTACGGGCGAATTCGCGATTTTAGCGCTTTCCAAGACGGCGTTTATGGAATTTGATCCCACTACGTTTACCGCAGGGATCGCAAAGCCCTGCTGCTTCGCATACGTATAGACCTTACTTACATCATCGCCGCTTAAAACGCCCGATTTTACTATATCTAAAACGCCCATTTTTAGCTCCTATATTATTTATACTCGATTTTAGCGTTTTTGTGAAGATCTGCCGCTTTTTGCTCGACTACTTTCGCCGCTTTTTGCTGTCTAAGAACGCGCTCAATAAAAGGCTTTGCCTCGCTTTGACTTAGCTGCTTTTTAGCCTGAGACTCCTCTTTTAGCACGACGTGATATCCAACCCTGCTTTTAATCGCTTTAGTAGTGATTTGACCATCTTTTATCTTAGAGATCGCATCGGCAAAAGGCTTGACCTGATCGCTAGGCATCCAGCCTAGCTCGCCGCCGGTTTGTTTAGCCTGCGGATCGATAGATTTAGCTTTGGCAAGCTCTGCAAATTTAGTAAATAGTGCACTGTCGCTAAGCCCTTTTAACTGCTTAATAATATCGTTTGCCTCGGCTTCGGTTTTAACGACGATCTGAGCCGCTTTGATTCTCGCAGGTTCGGTAAAGCGCGCTTTGTTTTTGTTATAAAAATCGGCTATTTCTTTATCGTCGATATTTATTTTGCTGGCTTCTTTAGCCTGCCATACACGAAGCGCTAAGTTATCTTTTACGATTTCAAGCTCTTTTTTATAAACGTCTTCGTCCATAACGCCAGATTTTTTAGCTTCATCCGTTAGCAGCATCAGATCGATGCCTTTATCGATAAGCTCCTTTTTTTGCTCTGCATTAAGAGCGGCGATATCTACGTTGCCTATGCCTTGAAGTAGCGGAGCAAGCTCTTTTTCGGTTACGTCTTTGCCATTTACGGTAGCGTAAACGGTAGCGTTAAGGCTGATAGCGGCAGCCAAACTAAGTGCTGTAAATAAAACTTTTTTCATCATGATTCCTTAAAAAAATTTTAATGGCGATTATAACTCAAAGTTGTTAACAATCAAACTGTACTTTAGAATTTTAGGGTAGAATTCCGCCTTGAGGAAATGCAAATGAGAAGTAAAAAAGATATTTTAGAGATAAAAAAGAGAATTTTACAAAACTTCGCGGAAGAGCGCAGCGAGTTGAAATTTAAAGACAACTATCAGCTTTTGGTCTGCGTGATGCTTAGCGCGCAGTGTACCGACAAGCGGGTAAATTTGATCACGCCGCGCTTTTTTGCGGAATTTCCAAGCGTTGCAGAGCTCGCAAAGGCCAATCTGGCGAGCGTTAAACTGCTAATCAGCTCGTGCAATTTCTACAACAACAAAGCGGTAAATTTAATCAAAATGGCGCAGGCGGTAGTTAGCGACTTCGACGGCGTCGTGCCGCTTGATGAAGCGGGGCTCAAATCTCTTGCGGGCGTGGGGCAAAAAACCGCTCACGTCGTGCTTTTGGAAGGTGCGGGCGCAAACGTGATGGCGGTGGATACGCACGTCTTTCGCGTCGCGCATCGCCTAGGGCTGAGCCGTGCAAAGGCGCCCGAGCTTACGGAGCGCGATCTTAGCGAGGCTTTTAAGACCGATCTTGGCAAGCTGCACCAAGGCATGGTGCTTTTCGGCCGCTACACCTGTAAGGCGATCAAGCCAAACTGCAAAGAGTGCTTTTTAAACGAGCTGTGCAGTAGCAAGGATAAGAATTTTCCGTAAAATTTCAGCCTGCAGATGCGAGCTTAAATTTACGCACTTAAATTTGACGGAATTTTAAAATTTTCACGCCTTGTCTAAACCCGCTCTACGGCAGACGTTCGGCTTTATGGCGCGAAAAATTTAGATTGAAATTTTATATAATGCCTCTTTTGATTTTTATCTTTATAGCAAAATTTAAAATTTTGCTTTTTGGAGCCTACTGCTTTGCCAGCCAAACCCAGTATCCTTCGCTTTTAATCACGTCCGCGATGCTTTTTGCCATCTCCTGCGGCAGAAATTCGGATTTTTTATCGATGACGGACACTAGCGCGTAAGCGTTATCGTAATCTTTCAACTCCAAGCCCGCGCGCACCAGCGTTTCGTATAAAAACGGCTCGTCCTTTTCGATGCTTACCGCTTCATCGTTTAAAAATTCATAGATGAACGCAAGCTGTTTTTTATCGCCAATCTTTAAAAAATAATCGGCTAAATTCGTCGCACTCTTAATGATGATTTTGCGTAGCTCGTCTATCTGCTGCGCAGAGTAACGCTGGGTAATCAGCCGCCAATTTTCCGCCATCCTTGCCGCAATGATAGATAGCTCGAAGGCTCTGCCGTCATAAGCATATTTTTCGCTTTCATCGTCTACTTTTTCTATGGCTCCGAATTCGCCCGCCATATACTCGTATAGCTCCTCATTGCTACCGCTGAAATTTTCTAAATTTAATATCTCGGCGACGGTTTCGGAATTTTCGGGCAGATTGCCTGCGTATTCGGGCTCCTGTTCTTCACTCTCTTCATCCATGGCGGCTTTTCTAGCTTCAAAAGTTTTAAAATCCACCAGCGGATTAATGCCCTTTTTTACAAATTTAAAAAAGGTGGAAATATTGATCTGATACTCATCTTCGCAAATTCCGTCCTTAAACATCAGCTCGCTATTTTCGAAAAAATCCCAACCCTCAAGCGCGCCCAGGTAGCTTTGACCGATCTGTCCGTCTAGGACATAGACGCACTCGCTAGCGCTATGACCCGGCATTGCGTGGTCGTTTGAGACGATATACGGCGCTTGCGTTTTTCCAAAAACCTGCAACATCCCGTCGTTGTATTCGCCGCTTATGCCCCAAATCGCCGTTAGATTGCCGCCGATCGCGATAACGCCGTCCTGCGAATGCAGATAATTGCACGCCGTATCTTTGGCGACTTGCAAAAACAGATAATCATCATCGACGATATCGCCGCCGATAGATAAATTTCCGTTAACGAACATCACTAGTGCGTTATTTTTGCCGCCCGCTTCGTTAAATTTATCCTTAAGCCAAGCGGAATTTATCGTGCCTTTAGGAAGGCTAAGATCGCCGTCAAACACCAGCACGTCAAAACTGCTATCCAAATGTAAATCTGAGCCGAATTTTTGCTCAAATTCATCATAAGGCAGTATAAAAACGGGTGGAATTTTGGTTGCGAAAGGGCTACGGTTTTCGTATTGCTTTACTTGCGATTTAACGATCTGCTCGCAATTTTGCAGAAAATTTTTGACCTGGCTTTCCATTTTTATCTCCTTTTAAATTGCTATTTCGGCAAGCGGTTCCGTCATATAGCCTGCGGAGCGAAAATTTGCGTTCTGCTTGCAGTTGCGAGTGCAACAAAGCAAAAATCTCTTTCAAAACCAGCGTAGCGACGCCGCGGGCGTAATTTCTATAAAGACGCTCAAAAGAGGAAGCGCCGTTAAATTTTAAAGGCGAAATATTTTTTCTTTAGACTAGACGGAAACAACGGAGGCGAGGGAGCGTATACGCAATACGTGACCGAAGCCGACCGAGTTTCCAACGACGTATAAAGGAAAAAGACAAGCCGCTAATTTATTGCAACCTAGCGATGATATTTCTCACCACCTCCGCTATCATCTCCACCGACGCTATCTCGCAGTGCTCGTTTACCGAGTGAGGCGAGTGGATATTCGGGCCTATGGAGCAGGCTTGCAGCTCGGGCTGTTTTGCGACAAGTACGCCGCACTCAAGGCCTGCGTGCACGGCGGCAAATTTGGCCTGCGGCTTTTGTTTTTGCAGCTCCTCAAGCACCAGATGCGCGAAGTCGCTGACGTGCGGCGCCCAGTTTGCCGAGCGGTCGGTTACTTTGACCTCAAAGCCAAGCGCGCTAGCTAGCGTAGCGGTTTCAAAGCCTAGATTTTCGAGCCCATCACGCTTCATCGAGCGTCCGAAAAAGTCAAACTCGATAACGCCCTCTTTTTGCTTAACTGTCGAGAGATTTATGCTTTCATTTACCATGCCAAGCTGTGTATCATAACTGCGCACGCCCTGGGCGAAGGAGTTAATTAGCGCTAAAATTTTGCCGCTGTTTACCAACACGTCCGCTTCGCCTTCGCCTAGGCTCTTTACCCACGCTAGGCCGCGCTGCTTTGGCTCATGCGCGCAGAGCGCCTTGCACACGGCGTTTGCGGGGATCGAGTTGCTCCTCTCACCAAAATCAAGGCTGATTAGCTCGCAGCCCTCCTCGGCGAGGAATTTCGCTAGCAGCTTCGTCGCGTTTGGGATATTTTTATGTATCTCGTTGCCCGAGTGCCCGCCGCTAAGCCCGGTGACGCCGATCTCGTAAATTTTACCGCTCTTTTTGACGCTCGCGGCGTCTATTTTCGCACTCACGTTTATGCCGCCCGCGCAGCCCAGCGTCACGCGGTCATCCTCCTCGCTGTCTAAATTTAGCAGATTCGGCGATAAAATTTTACCCTTAAAGGCATTTGCGCCCACAAGCCCGACCTCTTCGTCGTTGGTAAATAAGCACTCTAAATTCGCAAACTCCCTCATCGCGCCCATCATCATCGCCACGCCGATGCCGTCGTCAGCGCCTAGAGTCGAGTTTTTGGCTCTTAGGATGCCGTTCTCTTCGATGAGCTCTAAATTCGGCGCCGCGCCCACGCAAACCATGTCGTAGTGGCTTTGCAAGCAAATTTTAGGCTCGCCCTTTACGGCGTGGATGTTGCCCGCCTCATCGACGCTCACGCTAAAGCCCTGGCAGCGCGCAAAATCCGCCAAAAACTCCCTCATCTGCTCCGTTTCGCAGCTACAGTGCGGTATCTCGCACAGCTTTTTAAAATCATTCATAACCTCGTTTTTTTGCATATTTGCTCCTTTTGAATTTATTATATCCGCGCGTTATTGCGACACGCCCGTTAAATTTAAGCACGCCCGCACTCGCTTAAGTGCTTGCGAAATTCTGCTAAATTTAAACGCGACAGCGCCGACATAGCGCTTCCGCAAAATACGCGCAGAATTTCAATCGCGCCAGCTTACGCCACAGGCAAGCTGCGCAAAATGAAATTTTACGCAAATCGCAGGAATTTTACCGAAATTTAGCAAGAATTTTATTTAAAATTTAGTCAGAATTTTGCCGGGGATTTTTATTTTACGATTACGCCTTCATAGCCCGTTTTAGCGATCGCCTCAAGCATCGCGGTTTCGTTAGCGTCATCCTTTGCCGCGACGGTTGCTGTTTTGCTCTGCTGCGAAACCTTCGCGCTTATCACGCCTGGCGTTTGCAAAAGCGCCTTTCGCACGATCGTAGTGCAGAGCGGACAGTGGATTTTTTCCACGTAAATTTTAACCTCTTTGTCGGCAAAAAGCGCCGTAAATCCAAGCATCAAAAACAAAATTTTACGCATAAAACTCTCCTAAAATTTCAGGATATGTGAGCATAAAGGCAAGCAAGGCTCCTAAAAGCACGTAGATTAGGATCCACTTTTTACGCCCGCTTTGCAGCGAGCATGTGCGCGGCTTTTTGAAAAAGAAAAATGCAGAAAGCGCAAAGCAAAAAAGCGCTAACGCAGAAAGCAGCGCGCGGTAATCGCCGAAAGCCTCCGCGCCTGAAAAAATGGAAAAGCTCGCGCCGAAAATCAAAAATAAAAGCGCAGGCAGACAGCAAAACGTCGCGGCAATCGCGCTAAAAATCGCGGCAAATATCAGCCACAGACTGCGCGCGCTGAAGCGATTTTTGACAGGATATTCTCGCTTTTGCGCCAAGGTTTCTTGCGTGGAATTTTCTAGTTCGGTTTTCAAATTTTGCCTTTCAGTATAGTATTGCCGTGCCGCCGCTAGCCTAACACGCGAAATTTACTCGCAAATCTGCCGCGAAATTTCGCGCAAAGAGGTGAAATTTTAAATTCCACAAGCAGTAAATTTCAGAATTTTGCTCGCTTTAAAATTTCAAAATTTCGCCGCCATGTCGCTCGCAAAATTCTAAAAAATTCTAAAAAATTCTAAAAAATTCTAAAAAATTCTAAAAAAT
>CAURUA010000060.1:0-10600 GCA_963528045.1 uncultured Campylobacter sp.
ATCTGACAAATTTAGCTCTTACCTTTCCGCAGATGAGGGCTGAGGATTTTGAGCCTTATATCGACGAGGCTGAGGCGCAAAACAAAGGTCTTAGCGTGCGCGAGTGCGCCGAGCAGACCGCGAATACTTGGCGCGAAGGTATCGAGGGCTCATATCAAGATCTGGCGCGGGTCGAGCTTCTGAAAAACAGCGCCGATTTTAGAATTTATACACCCAAATCAAGCGCAGGGCTCGGCGTTAGCCTGCTAAGCGACTTTGAAGCGCCGCAGGGCTTAAACGAAGAGGATTTGAACAACTACGTAGGCGGCATCGCCACTAGCGTGCTAAGCCTTGCGGGGATTAGTAGCGATAATCTTAGCTCGCCGGAATTTTTACTAATCAGCCAAATTTTAACCTATCATTTCGGCAGAGGCGAGGGAGTGAGCGTGGTGGATCTCATCGCGCAGATCGGCAACCCGCCTTTCGATAAGATCGGCGTTTTCGACGTCAATACCTTCTTTCCGAGCGATAAGCGAATGGCGCTTGCGATGAAGATTAACGCGCTCATCGCAAGCCCGAGTTTTAAGCTTTGGTGCGAGGGCGAGCGGCTAAATATCGCCAAGATGCTTTTTGATGAAAACGGCAGGGCGAGGGCGAATATATTTTCCATCGCGCATCTAAACGACGATGAAAGGATGTTTTTTGTCACGCTGCTTTTGGGCGAGATGATCAAATGGATGCGCACCACTAGCGGTACGAGTTCCTTGCGCGCGATACTTTATATGGATGAAATTTACGGCTTCTTCCCGCCAAACGGTAATCCGCCGAGCAAAACCCCGATGCTTACGCTGCTAAAACAGGCTCGCGCGTTCGGTCTTGGCTGCGTTCTATCGACGCAAAACCCGGTCGATCTCGATTATAAAGGGCTTAGCAACATCGGTACGTGGTTTATCGGGCGCTTGCAAACCGCGCAGGATAAGGAGCGCGTCATCAGCGGTCTAAGCGGCATCGGCTCAAATCCGATCGACAAAAGCGTTCTGATGGAGAAAATTTCAAATCTCAAAAAGCGAAGCTTTTTGGTAAAAAACATCAACGAGGACGTGCTGCGGGTAATCGAGACGCGCTTTGCGCTAAGCTATTTAAAAGGCCCCCTAAGCAACGAGCAAATTTCAAATTTAATGAAAGACAAAAAGGCTGAAATTTCGTCCGTGTCGGGCGCCGCGCAAGGCGTTAAATCCGCCGGCGCCGCCAAGCCTGTAGTTTCTGCTGAAATTTCGCAGCTTTACAGCTACGGTGCGAGCCTTGAGCTAAGCCCGTATCTGTATGCAAGCGCAAAGATGCGATTTTGCGACAAGGGAGTCGATTTTACGCAGCAGCGCTCCTTTTTGCTATCGCTTTCAGACGCAAGCGAAATAGATTGGGGCGAGGCGAGCACGCGAGAAGTTGCGAATTTAAGTGGACAGGAGCAGGCGGGCTCGCTCTACGGCGCGCTTCCTAGCTTTATCGCGGGCGCAAAAAATTTAAACGCTCAGCTTAAAAGCTTTAAGGAGTGGCTATATCGCAATGAAAAACTCGAGCTTTTTAGCGCGCTTGATCTGCTCTCAAAACCGGGCGAGAGCAAGGAGGAGTTTTTCGTGCGCTTAGGCGATAAGGCGAACGAAATTTTAGAAGCCAAAACCGACGAGATCACGGCTAAATTTGAAAAGGAAAAGGCGCGCCTTGAGGATAAAATTTCGCGCGCTAGCGAAAAATATGAGAAGGAAAAGGGCGATGTGCTAAGTCGCGGGGTGGATGCGGCGCTAAATATAGGCGGAGCGATCTTAGGCGCGTTTTTAGGCCGCTCGCGCAGCGCTAGCAATATCTCTAAAGCGATCAGCGGCGCCAAGAGCGCGCATAAAATTTTAAACGAACGAAGCGAAGCCAAAAATGCCGAAAATAGCCTAAGCGCGCTACAAGAGGAGCTGGAGGTGCTTACGCAGAAATTTGAGGCTGAAGTGGACGCGCTAAAACAGAGCCTGGATCTGAAAAACATTAAACTCGAAACGAAAGAAATTTCGCCGAAGAAAACGGACATCTACGACGAGAAAATTTCGCTACTTTGGAAGAGCTAAAGGGATTTTATGAAAAAATCGGGAATTTTAGAATTTTTACTTAGCATCGTTACGGCGCCGAATTTTTGGTGCTACGTCGCGGCGTATCTGATCGCTGCGATCCCCTTTGGGCTGCTGATCGGCAGATACCTAGGCGGCGTGGATATCAAAAGCGAGGGCAGCGGCTCCATAGGCGCCACCAACGTCCTTCGCGTCTTAAAAACTCACGATCCGCAAAAAGCAAAAAAGCTCGCGATCCTCACCGTCGCCTGCGACGCGCTAAAGGGTGTCCTGCCGATACTGATCGCGCGGGCTTTAGGTTTTGATGAAAATGTGCTGTGGGGCATGGCGGTCTTTGCGGTGCTTGGGCACTGCTTCAGCCCGTATCTGAAATTTAACGGCGGCAAAGGCATTGCTACGGGAGCCGGCGTGCTTGCTTGCTTCATCCCTATCGAGCTTATCATCGCGCTTGCCGTTTGGTTTGTAGTCGGCAAGACGGTTAAAATTTCATCCGTAGCCTCGCTTGCAGCAGCGCTTGCGCTAGTTATCGCTAGCTACGTGATCCATCCGCAGATGCCAGCGATCAACACTCATGCGCCGATCTTTCTGATAGTTTTCATCGTATTTTACAAACACGCTCCGAATATCGCCAGGCTACTTAAGGGCGAGGAAAAGCGCGTAGTATGATTAAAATTTTAATCGAAAAGCTGGAATTCGGCGCGATAATCGGGACGCTGGATTTTGAGCGCAAGCGCGAGCAGCGCGTGTGGGTGTGGGCGAAGTTTGGAGCAGAAGAATTTATCGATTACGCGCGGGTTTGCGAATATATCAAAGCAGAATTCCGCGAGAAAAAATTTCGCTTCGTGGAGGACGCGCTAAGATACTTCGCGCAGGAGTTTCACTCAAAATTTCGATCAATGGATTATTTTTATATGAAAATTTTAAAGCCCGAAATTTTACAAGACGCGAGCGTCGGCGCAGAAATAGAGATAAAATTTTAAAATTTCTTTAAAAAATCTTGAAATTTTGCTTAAAATATGTTAAAATCGCCGCAAAATTTTAAGGCAAGGAAATTAAATGAGAATTTTAATAGTCGAGGACGAGGTGACTTTAAACAAGACGATAGCGGAGGGCTTGATGGAGTTCGGCTATCAGACGGATACTTCCGAGAGTTTTAAGGACGCAGAGTATTATATCGGCATTAGAAATTATGATTTGGTGCTAACCGATTGGATGCTAGCTGACGGCAACGGTATCGATCTCATCGGCCTTGTGAAGCAAAAATCTGCGCGAACCTCGGTCGTCGTGCTATCTGCAAAAGACGATAAAGAAAGCGAGATCAAAGCGCTTCGCGCGGGCGCGGACGATTTTATCAAAAAACCTTTCGACTTTGATGTTTTAGTAGCGCGCCTTGAGGCTAGACTTCGCTTTGGCGGTTCAAATATCATCAAAATCGACGATCTCATCATCGATCCGGATGAGGAAAAAATTACTTACTTGGGTCAAGAGATCGAGTTGAAGGGCAAGCCGTTTGAGGTGCTAACTCACCTGGCGCGCCACAGCGATCAGATCGTAAGCAAAGAGCAGCTGCTAGACGCTATTTGGGAGGAGCCCGAGCTCGTTACGCCAAACGTCATTGAAGTAGCGATAAATCAAATTCGCCAGAAAATGGATAAGCCTCTAAACATCTCTACGATCGAGACCGTTCGCAGACGCGGATATAGATTTTGCTTTCCACAAAAAGCCTAAGAGTCCGCTTTGTAATACAATTAGCATCCGCTTCGTTGATGCTAATTGTCATTTTTTCGGTAATGCTCTATAATTATATGAGAATTACCATCTTCGAAACTCCCGTTCAAAATTTAATCCAAAGAGCGCAAAAAATCGTAGATGCCTCCGTGCCGCCTGAGAAAATTTCATCTTTTTTACAAGACACATCCGGTGAATACGAAAGCAAAATCATCGAAAACGAAAGTATCAATAAACCTAAATTTATCGAAAGCTCAGAGGATGGCAGGAGCTATTTACAGCTGCACTATCCTTATGGTAAGGATAAAATTTTAAGCATCAAAGCAGACGTGAGCGTCTATGCAAACATCGTAAATCAAATACTCATCGACATAATTTTAGTAAATTTAACTATGATATTTTTGGTGGTATTTTACGCGATGTTTCTCTCGCGCATGCTGCTAATGCCGATTAAGCTGATTAGCCAAAGGCTTGCTTCGGTGGATGAAAAATTTCTAAAGCCGATCGACGCAGCGGAAATTCCAAGCGAATTTAGTCCGCTTTCAAATAGCATAAACCGCCTGCTTGAGCGCATCGAGACCTTCATTTTGTATCAAAAAGAGCTTTTTATCGGCATCGCGCACGAGCTCAAGACGCCTCTTGCGGTGATGAAAACCAAAAACGAAGTTACGCTCATCAAGCCGCGCGAGAGCGAGAAATATATCGAGGCGCTTAAAAATAATAACGACTCGATCGATAGTATGAATAAGATGATCAGCTCAATCCTAGAGATTGGGCGGCAGGAGGGGGCGCAGTTCGAAGCGCCCGAGCAGACCGACATAATCGCCTATCTCAAGGAGCTCTGCGTAAATTTCACGATTTTAGCGCGTACGGCAGGCAAGGACTTGACGATGGATCTTAAGCCTGAACAGCTTGAAATTTCGGTGCAAAAGAGCCTCTTTATGCACGTGATTCAAAATTTTATCCAAAATGCCATAAAATTTTCTCCGGACGGCGAAAAGGTGCTAATCGAGAGCGAAATTTCGGACGGAAATTTCATAGTGCGGGTCGCAAACAAAGGCGAGCCGCTTAACGAAGAGATCGATTATTTCGCGCCTTTTAAGCGCTACGGCGGCAAACCGGGAGCCGGGCTCGGGCTATTTTTAGCCAAAAATGCTGCTCAAGCGATGGGTGCGCAAGTAGATCTTAAAAACGACAAAGGGCGCTCGCTAATCGTCGCGATTTTCAAACTTCCGCTAAAAAATTTAAGAAATAGCCCGAAATTCCGCTATTTTAAAACAAAATGAAGTTTTTTATGGTATAAACGCCATAAATTTTTTCGTAAGGTAAAATTATATGTCATTGTTGATTACAAAAGAATGCATCAGTTGCGACGCGTGCCGCGAGGAATGCCCTAATGAAGCTATTTTTGAGGATGAGCCGATATACATCATAGACGCCGATCGATGCTGCGAGTGCGTAGATGATTACTCTGAGCCCGCTTGCATCGTGGTCTGCCCGGTCGAGTGTATCATCACCGATCCCGATAATATCGAGACGGCGGACGAGCTGAAATACAAACACGTCCATATGGAAATTTAAATGCCCAAGCGCGTCGCAGTCATAGATCTGGGCTCAAATTCCGCCAGAGCCGTGATTTTCGAGCGCACGAGCAGGCTCGGATTTTTCATTTTGGCCGAGCATAAGATCAAGATTCGCTTAGGCGAGGGCGCTTACGAAAACGGCGGAATTTTAACTTCCGAAGCGATGCAAAAATGCCTGTTGGCGTTTAAAAAATTTAAAACCCTCGTATGCAATTACAAGGCCAAGCGCGTGCTTTGCATCGGTACATCCGCGCTTCGCGATGCGCCGAACGGGAGCGAGTTTATAAATCTCGTTCGCAAGCAAACTGGCATTGCGATCCGCAAGATAGACGGGCAGATGGAGGCGTATCTAGGCGCCTATGCGGCGCAAAATTTGCTTAGCGACTTTTTCGAGGGCGTTACGCTAGATATCGGCGGCGGCTCGACCGAGCTTGCTTACATCAAAAACGGCAGGATAGAAAATAAAATTTCTCTAAATTTAGGCACGGTGCGGCTAAAGGAGCTGTTTTTCGACCGCGGCGACACGAAGGGGCTAGAAAAATACATAAACAGCGCGATCTCGCAGCTCGGCGCCGAGTTTCGCACGCAAAATTTAATCGTAATGGGCGGCTCCGCGCGAGCGCTTTCTGGCGCCGTGATGAGCCTACAAAATCACCCGCTAAAAATCGTGCATAATTTCAGCTACGATTATGAAAAATACGCGCCGTTTTTTGCCAAGCTGATGAGCGCAAAGACGCTTGATTTGGCGAAATTCCCGATCAAAAAAGACCGCTACGACACGATCAGAGAGGGCGCCATCATCTTTGATAAGATTGTAAGGCGCCTGGGAGCGAAAAAGATCATCACCAGCGGTGTGGGAGTGCGAGAGGGGGCGTTTTTAAGCTCGATCCTGCGCGGCGCAAATCTGCCTAGAGGCTTTAATCCGAGCCTAAGAAGCCTTAAAGATCGTTTCGCTTCCGAGCCCAGCGAGGCTCCGAAGTTCGCAAAGGCGCTGTTTTGCACGCTATCGCCGCTGCACGGCTTGAGCGAAAAATATATTAAAATTTTACAAACTGCAGCATCGCTTTGCGAGATCGGGCGAGCGATCGGCTTTTACGCCAAGCATGAAACCAGCGCGGATATGGTGCTCGGCGGGTTAAACTACCGCACGACGCACAAAGAAAAAGCGCTCATAGCCGCGATAATCTCGATGCACGGCAAGCGCGAGCTAGGCGCTACATTCGCGCCTTTGAGTGCGATTTTGCCCGATGCCGCCAAGCTCGCATGGCTCAGCTATATTTTGGAGCTTGCACGTCTCTTAAGCGAAAACGCGCTGAAAAATTTAGAATTTAGCTTTGAAAATTCCACTCTTAAAATCTCCGGCGCCGATAATTTGATAATGCTTAAAGGAAGCCTTAAAAAGCTCGCAAAGCCCGCAATTTTCGCCGTAAATTTCGTCTAAATTTAGCTTTAAATTTAACCGCTTGCCATACGTTTACGGATCTGCTTTAATTTTATTTAGCCGCTCTCGTTTCTTTGCAAAATTTTAATCAAACGTGCAAATATAAATCGGGGCGATTACGCAGAATAATTGTAACGAGGGGTTTTGCTTTATCTTTTGGTTTGAAATTTAACGCCTGCCGAGATCTACTAGCCGCGCTCATAAACAGAGCGGTTAAATTCCATGGTTTTTTAAAATTTAGTTGCGCGGTTTGTAAGATTTTGCGGCGTTATCCGCGACTCTTGCGGCAAAATTTAAACTGCGATTCGCGCTGTGCGGAGCGGTGTTTTGCGGTTTGGAAAAAAGGAGAGCAGATGGGCGAGCGGGTTGGCACGCAGACGCACAGACGGGAGAGCAGGCGAGCTAACTAGATGCAGGCAGGGGCGCAGGCGGCGCGATTAAATTTAAAATATTGCGCCGCGCGGTATTTTGCAAACACAAATCGTTTGATGACGCTCGCCAAATCGCGGTTATGCGGTCAAATTTTAGATCGTGCAAATTTATAACCAAGCGATAATCAAACGGCGTGGCAAAATTTAATTGAGTTAAATTTTAGATCGCTCAAATTTAAAACGGCGGCGAGAAATCGCGCCAGAGCAAGAATGCCCAGCTATCTGCGCAGCACTCCGAAATTTCGTGCAATATTCCAGTGATCCACGCATTGCTGTGGAATTTCATACAACACCAAGACATTTCACGCAGCGCTTAGGGAGATTCGCAGAAAAGCACCCCGACAATCCGTGCAACGTCCGAGGCGATATACAGAAGCGCCCGACGACGAGTGCGGCGTCCTGAGCAATCCGCAAATATCCTTCGCGCGAGCCCTAAAACCGACCCAGAGCCTCTTTGACGTGATCCTCCGCCATATCGATATTCCACATCGGCTCAAAGACGAGATCAATCTCCACCTCGCCGACGCCCTCCACGCTCTCGGCACCCGCGCGCACCCATTCCACCATCATCTCATGCAGCGGGCACGACTGAGTCGATAGCGTCATTGTGACTTTGGCGTTGTTTTCGTCGTCTACGGCGACATCGTAAATGAGCCCTAGCGACACGACGTCAAAACCCACCTCAGGATCGACAACGGCGCGAAGCGCGTCGTAAATTTGCTCTTTCGTTACTTTCATTTTTCCTCTCCGAATTTTATGTAGTTAAAGATATTTACGGTGTTGATTAGCACCAAAATTATGCTTGCCGCTTGCAAGATAACCGCGGGCGTTAGCGCTCCGAAGCTCGCGCACGCAAGCGCTAAGACGTTCGGCACGCAGGCTGCGTAGGCGATCTTTTTGATTATCATATCCTCTAGCATAGGGATTTTGCGCTTGCCGACGAAGGGCGAGACGTAGTGGTACCAGATGAGAAAGGGTGCGATTTTATAAAGGTGCGCGACGATGAAGGCAAACAAAAAGCCGTATAGCAGCCAAAACGCCGCCGCATCCGCGCGATCCGCAAGCCAAAACGCCGCACTAAATCCCAAAGCCGCCAGCGAGATATATATGTTTAAATTCCAATAATCTATCGCTTTTCGCACGCGCCTGGCTAAGATATAGATCGCCTGAGCCGCAAAGCTCGCAAGCGCGGCAAGTGCGATGAAAATTCCAAAGCCTTTTAGCAAAAAGGGCCCCGCGAGCAGATACAGCGCCAGTGAAGCTTTTGCCAGCGCGAAGCTTAGATCGTGCGCCAGGCTAAACATCGGCAGCAGCACGCACGCAGCGCCTACGATGACGAAAAACACGAAGCCTAGCACGAAGTATATGTGATAGGATAAAATTTCTGAAAAATATACTCCGAAAACCTCCACGCCGCTAAGAGCTAGCACGAGCGCGAAGCCAAGGCTGATCCCTACCGCCAAAAACGCAGCCGAGATCGCAAGCGCAACGGCGGGGAAACTCCATTTGGGCGTGCCGATGAAGCTTAGCGCGTAGCAGATCGTAAAATAAAATAGGCTAAGCAGCAAAACGCCGCCGCCTGCGTGCATCAATGAGATATTTGAAAGCAGCAATCCTGCGCTTAGCAGCGCCACGCCCGCAGCGTAAGCAAAGAGATTTAAAAACGCAAATTTGACGGTGAAAAATTCCTTTTGGATGATGACGGAGGTGAGCTGGTAGAGCGCTCCGATGATTATGCTGATTACGAATCCGAGCAAAAATACGTGAAAAAAGCTCGCCGTCTGCGGCGCTTGGATCGCGCCGAAATCGGCCTTTAAAAAGCTCGCCGCGCTTAACAGCAAAAAGATAAAGCCGCAGATGAAATAGCCGCCTACGATGCGAAACGGCGGCGAAAAGGTCGTGATATTCATCTAAATTTTAAAGCACTTTAGCCGTGACACTTCGCGTCGGTGTCAAAGCCCTCATTGACCGCGCCCGGTTTTAGGCTGATGGTGAGCTTGACCGCGTCGCCGTCCAGATCCTCGCGGGCAATGTCAAATTTAGACTCGATCTTCGGGATCAGCCCCATCGGAAATTTATGATTGACCATGACGACCTTTTTGGTTTCGTCTTTTACGAAATTTAGCGCCACCAGCGCATTTACCATCGGCTCGGGCGGGATGCATTTGCGCGAATCAAAGCCGATGTATTCTACGCCGTCTTGCGATTTTTTGTAAAATTTCAACGTAGCGCCCGCTGCATCGAACTCCTGCCAGTCTGTGAAAAAATCCATACCAGGTCCTTTTTTAAAATTTCGCGCGATTATATAGCAAATTTTAAAATTTTGAAATGAGGCAGATCAAGTCCTATTCGGAATTTGTAAATTTAGCCGAATTTTAATACACTACGCGTTAAAATTCTAAATCCGAGGACCATTATGCAGACCATCACGATCATCGATACGTTCGGCTTTTTTTTCAGGCTCTACTACGCTATGAGCGGGCTTAAGACCAAAGACGGCAAACCCAGCGGCATGGTGAGCGGATTTGCGAGCTTCATCGCAAATCTTTCGAAGGAATTTAAGAGCGATTATATAATTTTCGCTCTGGATAGCAAAGGTAAGACCTTCCGCTCGGATATCGATCCGAACTACAAAACCAACCGCCAAGCCCCGCCACCAGCGCTTTTGCAGCAGCTGCCGGTCTGCATCGAGATGATCGAAAAGATGGGGCTTTACTCGCTCGGACGCGAGGGCTACGAAGCGGACGATCTCATCGCAAGCGTCGTTAAAAAGTACGGTACCACGCATAAAATCAACATCGTTACCTCCGACAAGGACCTCTATCAGCTCATAGACGATAACGTTAAAATTTACAGCCACGGCAAAAAGATGCTTTACGGAAGGGAGGAGTGCTTGCAGCGCTACGGCGTCTATCCCGAGCAGATCGTGGATTTTTTAGCGATCTGCGGCGACAGCGCCGATAATATCCCGGGCGTGCGCGGCATCGGCGATAAGGGGGCGAAGAAGCTTTTAGACGAATGGGGCTCGCTCGATGAGATCTATTCAAATTTAGACCGCCTGCCGCAGAACAAACAGCGCGAGTATCTGATAGAAGGTAAGCAGAGCGCCTACATAAGCAAGCGCCTGGCCACGCTTTACGACGAGCTGGAAATCCCGCCTTTAGAGGATGCGAAATTTCCGCAGCAAAATCCGCTTTTTAAAATTCGCGAAATTTTAAAAGATTACGCGCTAAATAGACTTCTTTCCGCGTTAAGCTTGCAGGAGCAGAACGGACTTGATCTTTGGGGCGAGGGCAAAGGCGCAAGCGCAAAAAGCTCCGTTTTGGG
>CAURUA010000061.1:0-10597 GCA_963528045.1 uncultured Campylobacter sp.
CCATACGAGAAAAATGTAAGCTTTATCGTAGTAAAAGCAAAAGACGATGATGGAGCAAATTTTATAAAATTAATCGTAATTAGCGGCTACAAGGCGGGTTTATGGGTTTTGCCGTTTTTATTTAAAACAGATAAAAGCGCCATTGATACGGATTGGCTAATTAAAAATTGGAAATATATTTTTTATAGATGCTGTGATATAAGGCACACCTATGTAAATTTACAAAATCGAAAAGAAATTTTAAATTTTACCGATAAGCAGTTAGAAAATTTCATAAAAATAAAGCGAAAGAGATTTAAATTTAAAAATAAGAAGTGATATAATGCCTCGCTAATCGACATTATCAATATATACGGGCAAGAATACACACAAGGAGAAAATATGGTTAAAGCATTAAAATTTATAATTTGCGCCGTAGTAGTTTTGTTATTATTTATAATTTATGAAAGTACTTTGTGTGCAAAGTGCGATTATACGTTTTTTGTAGAGGAAAGGCTTATGGGTAGATTATTGATAGCAATCGATACAAATGATATAAATTTAGTAAGATATATTGCTGCTGAAGGTAGAGTTTGCAAGCAAGCCAATGTCCATAATAGAGCGCTTAAAGAATTAAGAAAAATGGAATCGGAAAATAATAGAACTAATGAGTAAACCGGTTTTTGCGGAACATAAAAAGAGATATGAAAGAAGCGAAATTTACAAGACGGCTTTCTTGATTTACTCTTACGCGCCTATCTGTTATCGCTCTGCTATCCCGATACTTCGCTGCTTTGTAAAATTTCAGACATAGGCGCTAATTTATACGCGTACCTAAACACCAACTCCGCGTGAAATTTTAAAATTTCAAATCCTTTACGTCTTGCTAAATTTCTAAATTTTACAGTTTCAAATTTCGCAGACCAACTCCGCATAAGATTATCGTATAAAGCCAGCCTGCCGCGAGCGCGCGACAAACGAACCTCTAAATTCCGCCGCGCGCCCGATGATTTGCCGCAAGCAGTCGCTTCGCGCGAGCGGGCACTTTGAGCACAGCTTTAGGCTACCCAAGCTTACGGCGCAAAGCAACCAAAAGTAGCTATGCGGCGAAATTTACGCAGCCTTTGCCGCGAGCTTTATTGAAGCACCTTGCCTAAAATTCCTGCACCTTTGCCGACGGCGCTGCCGCGAAGCGAGCTTTCTTTCTGCTTCATCACGGCAAACAACCCGTCCAGCGTCTTTTGCGTGATGTAATCGTTCAAATCCTCGCCCTGCTTAGGCAGATACTCACTCGCGCCCAGCCCGCGCGCGATATTTTGCACCGCTTCGTTACCCGCGATCTTGTTTTGCGCAAAGGAATTTAGCCCGTTATACGCCGTCGCGAAGCTGTTTTTGCTCATCATATCGCTTACGATCGGCCTAAAAACCGCCCGCAGCTTCGCACCAGATTTTCTCTGCAAATACTCGCTAAGCGCGGTGTCGCCGCCGCTGATGAGCTTTTTAACGTCGGCGTCGCTCATAGATTTCAGATCTTGCAAAAATATCTTGCTCGCGCCGCTTACCGCCTTGGTAGCAGCATCGTTCATACTCACGACGAGCTCGCGCTCCCATTTATCGCCGCCCACCTTTCTCGCAAGCTTCGCAGCCGCCTTCAGTGAAGGAGGAAGCTCGATTTTAGCGGTCTTGCTGTGGATGTAGCCCTTGGTGAGCTCGCTTACGGCGCGGTTCGTGGCCGAGGCGAGCAGGTCTTTGTAATTTCCGCTCTGAGTCGCACCGAGCGCGTCTGCGCCCTGCTTTAGAATATCCGTCACGTCCGCATGCGCAAGCGACAGAGCCGCAGCGGCGAGCAAAACCATAAATTTTTTCATATTGCAACCTTTGGATAAAATTTGCGCTATTATGCCAAACTGCGGTAAACGCTGGGCTCGCGCGGTGTAAATTTACGCGCTGCGTGGACGATTTAAGATAAAATTTAAGCTAAATTTGAAAGCGGATTCGAGGCTAAATTTTAAACACAGAATTTCAAAGCTAAATTTAACGGGCGGAATTTACCAGCCAAATTTAAAGATGAAATTTGGATGCATCGAGCTTTGTCGTGCTTGTGGCTAAATTTTAAAAGCAGCACTATGACGAGCTAAAATTTTAAAACCGCACTGCTTGGTGCTATTTAAATTTACGCAGCGCGCCAGATACCAACACAAGGCGCACCAAGTGAATTGTGTCGAGAATCGCGCATATCCCCAGCACAAACGATTGAAATTTTATCAAGCCCGCTGCAGTCAAAAAGCTCGCCGTAAATTTAAAGAGCTTAAATTTAAAAGCGAGCTGCCGCTTTTGACAAAATAAAGCGAGTTGAGCTTAAACCAGACCTTGATCCAGCATCGCGTCGGCTACGCGGCGAAAGCCCGCGATATTCGAGCCCAGCACGAGATTGCCCTCCGCGCCGAATTCTTTCGAGGTCTCGTAGCTGGTGCGAAATATGTGGCGCATGATCTCGTGCAGCTTGTCATCGACCTCCTCGAAGCTCCACGACGCCATCTGCGCGTTTTGCGCCATCTCAAGTCCGCTCGTAGCCACGCCGCCCGCATTCGCCGCTTTGGCAGGACCGAAAAGAAAGTCTTTTTGCGCGAGCATAAAATCGATCGCTTCAAGCGTACTTGGCATATTCGCGCCCTCGCAAACCATGCGACATCCGTTGGCGTAGAGAGTCTTTATGTCTTGCAGGTTAAGCTCGTTTTGCGTAGCGCTCGGAAACGCCGCGTCGCACGGCACGCTCCACACGCCGTTGCGACCTGCGGGATAGGCGCTTACGGGGATAAATTTTGCACTAGGACGCTCCTTGATATATTCGCAAAGTCCTACGCGCAGCTGCTCTTTTAGCTTTTTAAGAAGCGCCACATCGATTCCCTCGGCATCATAGATAAAGCCCGTAGAATCGCTTACTGTAACGGGCTTAGCCTGCATCTGATATAGCTTTTCGGCGGTGTAGATCGCGACGTTGCCAGCGCCAGAGATCGTGCAAATTTTACCGTGCAGCGAATCGCCTCTGGTAGCGAGCATCTCGTTTGCAAAATAGACCGATCCGTAGCCCGTAGCTTCAGTGCGCGCAAGGCTGCCGCCCCAGCTTAGCCCCTTGCCCGTAAGCGCGCCGTCGAATCTGCGGGTGAGCTTTTTATACGCTCCGTACATATAGCCGATCTCGCGGCCACCCACGCCGATGTCGCCCGCAGGCACGTCGGTATTGGAGCTGATTAGGCGGTGAAGTTCTAACATAAAAGCTTGGCAAAATCTCATAATCTCGCCGTCGCTCTTGCCCTTGGGATCGAAATTTGCACCGCCTTTTGCGCCGCCGATATTAAGACCCGTGAGGGAATTTTTAAAAATTTGCTCAAACCCTAAAAATTTTAAAACGCCCAAATTTACGCTCGGATGAAAGCGCAGGCCGCCTTTATAAGGGCCCAGAGCGGAGTTGAACTCTATGCGATATCCAGTATGCACGCAGGGCTCGCCGCCGTCGCTCATATAGACGACGCGAAACATCATCGTGCGCTCGGGCGCCAAAATACGCTCTAAAATTTTATTTTTCACGTATCGCTCATCGCGCTTTAGAAGCGGTATGAGCGAGTATAAAATTTCGGTCGATGCCTGGATAAAGACCTCCTGACCGGGATTGGCACGCTTTAAATTTAGCAGCAAGCCGTCGATGTAAGACTTCATAGTTCCTCCTTTTGAACCGGATTAAATTTTAATTTTTTAGCTTTAGCGATAAATTTTTTCAGCGCCAGCTCCTCGCGGACGCCGATTTTATAGCTTATAAATTTCAGATAATTTAAAATTTCGCGCTCTTTTATGCCGCGCGAAAGGGCGTAGCTTTGCAGGATATATCTTGGAATTTTAATGCGCGAACATAAAAATTTCGTCGCCAGGCGCGCGTAAGCCTTGTCGTTTTTCACGCAGCACAGCCGCCCGAAAACGAAGGGCAAGCCCGTGCGCTGCTGCCAAATTTCGCCCAGATCGTAAAATTTATCCTTGCCCTGCGAAAGCAGCGCCTTTAGAGCATTATCGCCGATTAGCACCTCGCCGCTAAGTTCCAGCACGCGAGCTAGCATATTTGAGCTCATAGACGCGGGATCAAGCCTGGGCGCCGAGTTTTTGCGCACGAGCACGCTTAGCACTTCGCGCTTTGCGACGATTCCAAGAGGCAGCTTGCGGTATTTTGCGCGGCGGCTTTCGATGCTGGAGATTACCGCAGCGTCTATGCGCCTATAATAAAGATCGGCGCAGAGTTTGCTCGGCACCCCTTTTTTAAATTCTATCGATTTTTTAACATAAGACGGCAGCGGAAGGGATTTTAAAAATACGTGAAATGGGAGCAAATTTAGATAATCAATTTTGCCTAATAACATAACTTTCTCCGAATTTAGCGCAGGAAAAGAGGTTAAATTCCGGCGCTAAATCGGAATTTAACCAAAAAATTTCAGGATTTATTTGACCTCGGTGATCGGGATGGATTTGTATTTGCTAAACTCCACTATGCCCTCACCTTTTTTGAAGTGGATGCTCACTCCGTCTTTGTTTTCCATATAGATGCCGTCTGCGGCGCGCTCGCGCTTGAGGTTGTAACTTTTGCCGCTATCGTCCTCTAGCACGGCGGTATTAAAATCGTCGTTTGAGCTAAGCGATAGTTTTTTGCCCTTGTCATCGACGAAATAGAAGGTCTTTGCGTTCTCTTGAGTTATGGTTTTTTCGCTCTGTGCTTGCTTATTCATAGCGCTATCCGGGGATTGGCGGAGCTGGTTTGAGCCGCATCCTAGCAAAACTAACGCCAAAGCGGCGCACGATAGAACTTTAAACATATTTCTCCTTTAAATTTAGGTTACACTCGTTGATGAGTGATTTTCGAATATCCCAAAGCTTTTGAGAGAGATCCACTTTGTAGCTTTGCGGATGAACATTGCGAAGGTGCTCGAGCCAAAATTTACTCTTCTGCTCCTTGCTAAAACGCGCGATCTCGCTTACCGTGCGGCGGGCGCCTACGAATTTGCCCTCCTTGAAAACGGGACGTAAGAGCTTATGCGCGCTGAAATTCGTTAAAATTTTACGCTTGTAGGTGTAAAGCGGGTGAAAAATTTCAAGCGGCGCGCTCTCGTCTATGCTCTCTCCCTCAAGCATGATCAGATCGGCAAGCGCCATGCCGTTATCTTTGTCGTAGAGTCTAAAGACCTGTTTGTAGCCGGGGTTATTGATCTTGCGCGGATCGTTTGAAATTTTGATCTTAGCCACGATCTCGCCATCTTTTTCGATACCGCTTAGCTTATACACGCCGCCTAGACTTGAACTATCTCCGCCCGTAATAAGCCTCGTGCCGATCCCCCAGCTATCGATTTTAGCGTCGAAAAGCTTAAGCTGATCGATCGCGTATTCGTCTAGATCGTTAGATGCGGTGATCTTTGCGTTCTCAAAGCCCGCAGCATCGAGCATCTTACGCGCCTGTTTGGTTAGGTACTCCAGATCGCCCGAATCGATGCGGATTCCAAGCGGCTCATGACCGTTTGCACGAAGCTCCTTAAAAACCTTGATCGCATTCGGCACGCCGCTTGCGAGAGTATCGTAGGTATCGACGAGCAAAAGCGTGCTGTTTGGATAAATTTTAGCGTAGGCGCGAAACGCCTCCAGCTCGTTATCAAAGCTCTGAATCCACGAGTGCGAGTGGGTACCGATCGCGGGCACGCCGAATTTCTTTGCGGCGAGCACGTTTGACGTGGCGCTGCAGCCGCCTATAATCGCAGCCTTTGCGCCGTAGATGCCCGCACTTCGCCCCTGAGCGCGGCGCAAACCAAACTCCATCACCGAATCACCCTTAGCGCTAAAATTGATGCGCGAGCTTTTCGTGGCGATGAGAGTTTGAAAATTTATAGTATTTAGGATCGCAGTCTCGATGAGCTGCGCTTCCATGATATTTGCCTTGACGCGAATTAGCGGCTCGTGCGGAAATACGATCTGCCCCTCATCCATGGCGTAAATTTCGCCGCTAAATTTAAAGCCTCTTAGAAATTCCAAAAATTCCGGCTTAAAGAAATTTAGACTTTTTAGATATGCGATGTCGTCGTCGCTAAATTTTAAGTTTTCGATATAATCCACAACCTCGTTTAAGCCGCAAAATATCGCGTAACCGCCGCCGCTTGGGTTTTTACGATAAAAAACGTCAAAAACCGCTGTCTGATCGGGCTTCGTAAAAAAATAGCCCTGCATCATGCTAAGCTGATAAAAATCGGTAAGTAAAGCCAAATCTTTCATTTACGCCTCTTAAATTTAATCTCGCCTCGTGTTAGAGCAAAAAATCATAGCTTTTTAGCTTCTAGGCTCTTTTTATAAGCCGCAGCATCGAACTCTTTGACGCGAGCGACGCCGTCGTCCACCGCAGCTTTTGCGACGGCCATCGAGATCACGGCAAATACGCGCGGATCGAAAGGATTTGGGATAACGTAGTCTTTGCCGAATTTCAAGCTATCCTTGCCCAGCATCTTGCGGATTTCCGCAGGAACCTCTTCGCGAGCAAGATCTGCCATCGCGCGAGCGGCCGCAATCTTCATATTTTCGGTGATCTTTTTGGCTCTTACGTCAAGCGCGCCGCGGAAGATATACGGAAAGCCCAAAACGTTATTGATCTGATTTGCAAAGTCGCTTCTGCCGGTACCTACGATCGCGTCGTTTCGTACTTCCTCGACCTCGCTTGGATAAATTTCCGGTACCGGATTTGCAAGCGCAAAAATGATCGGATGTGGCGCCATAGTCCTTACCATCTCTTTGGTTAAAACGCCCGGCTTGCTAAGACCCAAAAACATATCGGCTCCTCTAATCGCATCCTCTAGCGTGCGATCTGCGGTATCTAGGGCAAATTCTTTCTTCTGCTCGGTAAGATCGGTGCGGCCCTTATGGATCACCCCTTTGGAATCGAGCATTATGATATGTTTGGCGCCTAAATTACGATACATCTTTGCGCACGCTATGCCTGCAGCGCCCGAGCCGCTGACTACGATCTTCATATCCTCAATCTTTTTGCCGCTGATAAGGGCTGCATTGATTAGCCCTGCGCCCGTAATCATCGCGGTGCCGTGCTGATCGTCGTGCATGACGGGGATATCGACGGCTTTTTGCAGCTCGCGCTCGATCTCGAAGCACTCGGGAGCTTTGATATCCTCTAAATTTATACCGCCGAACGTAGGCGCAAGCGCTTTGCAAATTTCAATTATCTTTTTAGGATCTTTTTCGTCGATCTCGATATCGAAGGCATCTACGCCGCCGAATTTTTTAAACAAAACCGCTTTACCCTCCATTACGGGCTTTCCAGCGATTGCGCCGATATCACCAAGTCCCAAAACCGCCGTGCCGTTAGTGATAACGGCTACGAGATTGGCTTTATTAGTGTATTTAAACGCAGCCTCGTGATCACTTTCAATCACTTTACAAGGCTCCGCGACGCCCGGCGTATATGCAAGCGCCAAATCCTCCGCCGTAGCGCACGGGGTTTTTACATTCGTTCCGATTTTACCGCCTATGTGGTACTTCAAAGCCGCTTCAACGTTTACTTTAGCCATTTTATAATCCTTTTTTGATTAAATTTGAAATTCTCGTTTTAACTTCGTCGCTTCCTAAAATTTCACAAATTTCAAAAATCGACGGACTTACGCTTCCCCCCGTGATCGCAACGCGCAGCGGCTGGGCAAGATCCTTTAGCTTGGCGCCGTTTGCGTCCAAAAACTCCATCGTCCTTTCCTCGCACTCCTTTGCATTTAAATTTGCGCTTAGAGTATCCGCAAATTTTGCGAGTAAGCTTAGCGAACTTTCGGTTACAAATTTCTTATACGCCTTCTCGTCATAGCAACTTGGGCGGTTTAGAAGAATTTTAATGCCCTCGGCCATCTCCACTAACGTCTTTGCGCGCTGTTTGTACTGCTGGGCGATGAGATGTTTTTTCGCGTGCGAGCGGATATCGACGCCGAATTCCACAAGCTGCGCGGCAAGCTCATCATCGCTCGAATTTTTAATATAATGCGCATTTAGCCACTCAAGTTTGGTTTGATTGAAGGTGCTAGCGCTCTTGCTGATATGGTTAGGATCAAAGTATCGCTTCATCTCCTCCATGCTAAAAATTTCATCATCCCCGTGGCTCCAGCCCAGACGTACTAAGAAATTTAGCAGAGCTTGCGGCAGATAGCCCATGCGCTTATACTCCATCACGTCGGTAGCGCCGTGGCGTTTGCTCAGCTTGCTGCCGTCGGTGCCGTTGATCATCGCGACATGATAAAATTTCGGGATTTTAAAGCCTAGCGCATTATACAGCACGATCTGCTTCGGGGTGTTGCTTAGATGATCGTCGCCGCGGATCACGTCCGTGACGCCCATCAGCGCGTCGTCGATCACGACCGTGAAGTTATACGTAGGCGTGCCGTCGGAACGCGCGATGATGAAATCGTCCAGAATATCGGCGGCATTAAATTTTATCTCACCCTTGATGCCGTCACTAAATTCTATCGTGCCACTAAGCGGGGATTTGATGCGGATTACGGGCTCGATCCCAGCAGGCGGCGTGCCGGTAAAATCGCGATAGCGATTATCGTAGCGAGGACGCTCTTTGCGAGCTTCTTGCTGCGCGCGCAGCTCATCCAGCTCGTCCTTACTCATATAGCATTTGTATGCCTTGCCCTCATCTAGCAGCTTTTGGACGTATTGTTTATAAAGATCGAAGCGCGAGCTTTGATACACGATCTGCCCGTCATAGTCCAGATTGCACCACTTAAAGGCTTCCTCGATCGCCTTAGCAGCCTCCTGCGAATTGCGCTTCAGATCAGTGTCCTCAATACGCAGCAGGAATTTGCCGCCGTTTGCCCTAGCGTAAAGATAACTAAAAAGCGCCGTTCTAAGTCCGCCGATATGTAAATATCCCGTAGGACTCGGCGCAAAACGAGTTACTATCATAAAATTCCTTTGCAAAAATTACCATTTAATGTTATAATTGCGGTCTTGTAATTATAAAGCAAAAAGACTAAATAAAGGTTAAAAATGATAAAGAAACTGCTTTTTTCCGCAATGATCTGTGTTGTTTGTGCAAATGCCGAAGTAGTAAACGGAGTCATCGCCGTGGTAGATAATGAGCCCATCACCGGCTACGAACTAGCCAAAGTTCAAAAACTAACGGGCGCTTCGCCGCAAGCTGCGATGGAAATTTTAATCGGGCAAAAGTTACAACAATCCGAGATTAAACGCCGCGGCATCGCGGTAAATGACGCGGAGATCGACACGAGGCTCAAAGCGATCGCCGATCAAAATAAGCTTAGCTTAGACCAGCTCAAAACTGCTGTGCAAAAGCAAGGTATAAACTACGATGACTTTAAAGCAAATGTCCGCCACACACTGCTTGAAGAAAAGCTCTACGGCTCGATATTCGCAGACGTACAGCACCGCACGACCCCCGAAAATGTCAAAAAATTTTACAGCCAAAATAGTTCATTATTCACGACTTTCGATAGCATCACGCTCACCCGCTACATCGCAAAATCTCAGGCTTCACTCGATAAGATCCGCGCAAATCCAAAGCTCCGCCCAAGCGACGTGTATGTGATGAAGGGAACCCTCAAGGCCAATCAAATGGACGAGGGGCTCAAATACATCGTCACGAACGTCGAGCAGGGCAAATTTTCGCCGATAATCCCTACGCGCAACGGCTACGAGATGTTTTACGTAAACGACAAAAAGGGGCTTCGCACGCTTGATTTTGACAGCGTGCAAGATAGGGCGATCGAGGGCTACGTAACCTCCGAGCGCAAAAAAGCGGTCGCCGAGTTTAACGACAGGCTCCGCTCAAACGCCAATATCCGCATCATCGAGCGCCCGCAGGCAAAAGCACAAGGCGCAAAAACCGCCCCAAAAGTTAAAGTGCAAAAAAGGCGGTAAATTTTAAAATCCGCCGCCGTGCATTAAATTTTATAGAATTTAACGCCGATAACGCAAGGGCAAGCGCGCAGCTTATCCGCTCGCGCGTAAAATTTTGATAAAATTTAAAGGCTTCGTGGTGATAACGATCAAAAATTTTACCGAACTTAAAAGTGATCCTAGAATCGGCGTCATAAGCGCTGCGGACTTTGGCGCGAGCAAATTTTACTCCCACATCGATACGGCCTTTAAGCTTATCGCCATTTGGAGCGACGAATATGACGGCGAGGAGCTAAATTTTAAAATTTATATAAATCTGCTTGGAACAAATTTACTTTTGATGCATTGCTTAAAGCCTCATTTACCGAGCCTCATACGCGATTTGCAGTGCCCAAACCTTATCTTGCAAATCCTTGCGTTGCCTATCTCCACTCATTTAATAGTATCTCCTAAAAAATTTTATGCATATAAAATGGGGATGCTACCGATAAAATTTAGAAATTCCATGCTCTAATTTTCACAGTAGAATTTCGCTTCCTAAAATTTCATCGCAGCATGGTGCCGGCGGAGGCCTGCTCGCGCTACTTGCCGCTTAGATACTCCTGCAGTGTTTTAACTTCAAGCGCGGAGTCGTCCTTTATCGAGCAGATCGAGCGCGTAGCGGCGATCGCCGCCTTCATCGTCG